>CAZGQU010000064.1:0-4384 GCA_964527845.1 uncultured Candidatus Saccharibacteria bacterium
AAACTGCATGTTGATAAAGATGTCGTTGAGCAGTTGAAAAAGTTACAGGATAATAGCGTTAACGTCCAATCGTTATTCGACGATGCCCGCAACAATCCTTTCCAGGAATAGTTTAATGCGTTACTGGCCGGCCGTTTTTGAATGCTTCGACAGCGTTATTAAGCGTAGCAATTTCTCTTTTAGGGTTCGTAACCTACGAAAACCGATAGGTTGTTTCATCACCTTCGGTTGACAGACGAATGTTACCGTAATTAAAAAGCTGCTGCAACAAGCTAGACTGATGATAGCTTGCGTCTTCTATATTTGCTAAACTTACGGTTTGCTCTCGTTTTGCAAATAAGCTTGTTTGGATTTCCTGGATCACACTTTCGTTTGTTAAAAAGAATCTGTTACTGACATATACATACATTCCAATATAACCAAAAATCAGAAAAAGCAGACTCAAGAGCGCAGCAGTCATAGCAACTAATCCAGCAGAAGCTCCGCCAGTGGAAGCGTACCATACCGCAAATCCTACCGCTGCTATCACCAGTAGGCCACTGCCTCCCAAAATTGGAATTAGCCCAATGGGATGGCGTCGAACGGCACTGATAACATATTCGCCATCTGTTAAGTTTAGAAACGGATATTTTTTGCGGGATTCCTCATGTAAAGCCCGGGCTTCATCGGTAACATACGGCGCAACAGGATTTATTGGCCGCGTCACATAGACAGTTTGCGGCGAGTTTGCGCCACCTGGTGTTTCATAATCTTCGTCCGGATCAAGACGACGCTGAACAGGTTGTTCATTAGGTCCCATAATTGATATTATAACAGGTTCGTTTGCCCCGATTCGCCCTTGCTCAGTTGCTTCCCTAGGTGTTTATACGCCTTAGATGTTACCTTTCGGCCCCGTGGCGTTCGCTCCAGCAAACCGATTTGCAGCAAGTAGGGTTCAATAAAATCCTCGATAGTGCTGCGCTCTTCGGCAGTCATGGCCGCCAACGTCTCTACGCCCACTGGGCCACCGTTATAATTCTCAATAATCGCATTTAGCAGCATGCGGTCAGCCGGATCCAATCCCAAATCATCTACTTCCAAAAGCTCCATTGCTTTCGTGCTAATAACCGTATCGATAATGCCATCGCCATTGACATCGGCATAATCACGTACGCGCTTAAGTAAACGGTTTGCAATTCGTGGCGTCAGGCGCGAACGGTGCGCAAGCACCATTGCGGCTTCAACATCTATTTTGGCATTTAATATGCCAGATGCACGCATAATAATCTGCCGAACTTCCTCTGGGTCATAAAACTCGAGCCGATGAATCATACCAAAACGATCACGTAACGGCGCTGCCAATGCACCTGTCCTGGTCGTTGCTCCAATAAGCGTAAATCTTGGCACATCCAGACGTAAACTGCGTGCACTCGGCCCTTTGCCAAGCATAATATCGAGTTTAAAATCTTCCATCGCACTATACAGCACTTCTTCTACACTGCGGTGTAAACGATGGATTTCATCAATAAACAGGATGTCGCCATCTTGTAAATTTGTCAGCAAGCTTGCGAGATCCCCGGCCCGCTCAATTGCCGGCCCACTTGTCACGCGAATTTGCGCACCCATCTCATTGGCTATCACGCTTGCCATCGTGGTCTTACCTAAGCCCGGTGGCCCATACAGCAATACGTGATCGAGCGACTCACCACGCTTTTTTGCAGCGTCAATTGCAAGCTGTAAATTTTGTTTCAATCTGGCTTGTCCGATATAGCTCGCAAAATCGCGCGGCCGCAAGCTGTTTTCCAGCTCTTGGTCTTGTTCCTCGGCTTCATTTGCGTCTGTGTTTATAATTCTATCGATCATATTATCTTATCCCTTGAGCGCCTGGCGCACCCTTTCATCGGTTGGCAATGTAGGTTCTACTTTTCGTAGTGCCGCTGCTGCGTCGGCTGGCGTATAACCCAAGCTCACTAACGCCTCAACTGCTTCGTCTTTCATAAGCGTATGTTGCCCTTGCAATAAGCCGCTCGCTGCCAGGTCGACTCCTTCTAAACCAACCTTATCTTTCAAGTCCACTACGATACGCTCTGCCACCCGCTTGCCCACGCCTTGGGCAGCTTGTATAAACTTTGTATCGCCCGAAGCAATTGCTGCGCGAACATCATTTGCGCTGCCAACACTCAGCACGGCAAGTGCCATTTTTGGCCCCACACCATTCACGCCAAGCAACAACTCAAACAACTGTTTTGTTTCAAGGCGCATAAATCCAAACAAATCATGCGCCTGCTCGCGGATATGCTCATATACATACACCTTAGTCTTTTCACCTTGCGCTAGCTGGCCGTAATCTTCGGTGGTAACGAACAAACCATAACCCACGCCAGCCGCTTCAAGCACGACTATATCTGGCAACTTTTCGCTGATAACCCCGTTAAGTGTTGCAATCATCACTTACTAGTATAGCATTAGCGCATTTGCTTGCGATGTTGTCAAAAACGTATGCTTTGGGCGTGGGTAAGGGCGGCGGCGAGCGCATCAGCGCAATCATCTGGTTTTGGCACCTCTTTAAGGCCTAAAATTACCCGCACCATTTCCTGGATTTGCTTTTTATCCGCCCTACCATAGCCAGTCAGTGCCTGTTTAATCTGCAAAGGGGTATACTCACAAATTTCCATACTCGCTTGCCGACCACACAACAACACCACGCCTCTGGCCTGAGCCACTGTCATAGCAGTAGTAACATTTTGAGCGAAAAATAGCTTTTCTACCGACATAATTTTTGGTTTTGATGCCGCGATAATATCTGTAAGCTCTTCGTAAATTGTCTGCAGGCGTACGGCATCATCTTCCTTCACTGGCGTGCGTATAACTCCAGCATCCACCAGTTGCGTTTTACCCTTATGTACGTCTATGACACCAAATCCAAGTATGCCAGTACCCGGGTCAATACCAAGTATTCTCATTGGACCCATTATACGCCTCCTGTTTGAGCGAAAGCACCTGATTGCTGGGCGGAAAGGCTGAAGCGTGAGAAGACGTAACTATAGTTACGTCTTCGAATGGTGAAGGTTTTATGATCTGCAAGCAGGTGCTTGCAGCCAAATTGCGAGGCGTGTAATGGGTTCATGCTAGCTTAGCAGTTCTTCAGGAATGTCGAAATTTACGTGCGTTGCTACTACATCGTCAAGATCTTCGAGCGCGTCCATCAGTCGCATAATTTTTCCGGCTGTAGCTTCGTCGGTTACCTCAATAGTATTATTCGGCACAAACGTTTGTTCTGCCTCGATTATTTCAATATCGACTTCTTTCAAGGAGTCACGTACACTAGTCAAATTCTTGGGGTCGGTATAGACAACCGTTTCTTCATCCTCTTCCTGAACATCTTCTGCGCCAGCATCAAGTGCTTGCAACATCAGGTCATCACCACTGCCCTTCACCCGGATTGAACCTTTGCGATCAAACTGGAATGCCACAGCCCCCTTTTCGGCAATATTGCCGCCGTGCTTAGAAAAAGCCAAGCGCACATCGGGATAGGTGCGATTTACATTATCTGTCGCACATTCAACCAAAATCGCTACACCGCCTGGCCCATACCCTTCGTACATCACTTCCTGAATTTGCGCGCCACCAAGCTTACCAGAGCCACGATCGATTGAGCGCTGAATATTGGCATTAGGCATATTAGCTGCGCGCGCTTTTTCAATTGCCATAGCCAAGCTAGGGTTCATTGCCGGATCGGCACCGGATTTTGCTGCCAGGGAAATTTGGTTACCGATTTTAGTAAATACGGCACCACGCTTTGCGTCTTCAACGGCTTTGCCGCGTTTAATTTTCGACCACTTATTATGACCTGCCAAAACTTACTCCAATTCGTTATTCTTATCTGTTATTATAGCAAAATTAACCGTCTTTGTTAAGACGCAGGACTCTTAAGTGCTTTAACTCCTACATAAATCAACAGCCCACCCAGGACGCTCGACCAAATAAGTAAATTGCTATCGTCAATCGTTGCCGCGTACATAATCAGTATTGCTGGTAAGGCGATAAGCGCTAGGTCAAACAGTTTATCAACCGCCTTATTCCTGTTGGCAGCCAAAATTTTAATAAACAGGGTTAGTAAGTATATTTTCGCGAACCAGCCAATTACACTACCTGCACTAGAATCTACTACGAATAGTACCGGCAATCCGACTACCAATAATAGTACGGCTTCTTTGACACGGTTTAGCCTGCTCGCTCGGCTATTTCTGATAAGCCGGTATACCAGCCCCAATAGTCCCACAATCCCCACAAAGAACATAGCGAAAATCGGATATAGTATAGCAAGTCCTGAAAAGTCATTGGAACCACGGGTAGCTAGCGCGATAAGTATTGCCACAACAATCAGAGCGACTTCTATGCCTAT
>CAZGQU010000065.1:0-1473 GCA_964527845.1 uncultured Candidatus Saccharibacteria bacterium
TAACAAAGATGCTTGAATTTTCTTCCACAATATCCATGCCAATTACATGATCACCTGCTCGCAATCGGATACCGCGCACACCGCGCGCTACACGCCCCATTGGCCGAGCATCTTTTTCGTGGAAACGAATTGCTTGACCTTCAGCAGTCGAAATAAGAATTTCGTTGTCGCCTGTTGTCATTCTTATCCATTTTAGTTCATCACCATCGTCCAAATTGATAGCAATCAGGCCTGAACTACGCACATTCTGGTACTGTTCAAATGGTGTTTTCTTGACGACGCCCCGTACGGTACACATAATAAGATTAGCGGCGTTGTGTAATTTACTTATGTTAATGACAGAACTGACTGATTCCTCGGGCTGCAGTTGCAATAAGTTAACAATCGCTACGCCCTTCGCACTGAGATTCGTCGCTGGCACTTCATATGTTTTAAGGCGAAATACTCGACCCTTGTTAGTAAAGAATAGCAAGAAATCGTGCGTAGACGCATTTACAACGTGTTCAATGACATCTTCTTCGCGCGTCACCATACCTCGACGACCTTTGCCACCACGGTTTTGCTTTTTGTAATCAGCGATAGGACTCCGTTTAATGTAATTCGCAGATGTAAGCGTTACAACAACCTGTTCATCAGGCACTAAATCTTCGTCACTCATCTTGTTAAGTTCGCTTGGGATAACCTTCGTGCGGCGTTCATCGCCATATTGCTTTTTAAGTTCCTTGAATTCGTCCTTGATGATGTTCAAAATACGCTGCTCGTCTGCCAGAATTGTTTCAAGTTCTGCAATAAGCTTGAGTAATTCAGCGAGTTCATCTTCAATCTTCTTACGCTCTAATCCGGCAAGTGTTCGCAGCTGCATGGCAAGAATTGCCTTAGCTTGAATTTCACTGAGCTTAAATCGCTCCATTAAATTAGCTTGAGCTTCTTCAGTTGTCTCGCTTGAGCGGATAGTCTCGATTACTTCATCAATATTATCAAGTGCTATTTTAAGCCCCTCTAATACATGCGCTCGCTCTTTGGCTTTACGAAGCTCATATTCGGTCCGGCGACGTACCACAACTTGGCGATGCTTAATGTGTTCCTGAATAATATCTTGCAGTCCAAGCACTCGCGGTTGGATGCCGTCTACAAGCGCCATCATATTAAAGTGAAAAGCGGTTTGTAATGGCGTTAATTTATAGAGCTGATTGAGCAATTTCTTTGGATAGGCGTCCTTCTTAAGATCAATAACAATACGCACCGTACCCCGTGCAGTTTCGTCTCTTAGGTCGCTAATACCGATGATCTTCTTATCCCGCACCAAGTCAGCAATTTTAATAACAAGACTTTCCTTATTCAACGAATATGGGATTTCTGTAATAATGATTTGACTGCGACCTTTTTTGCCCTCCACGATTTCGGCAACACCGCGCACACCAACGCCACCGCGTCCTGTCGCATAGGCGCTACGGATAGAGTCCTTACCGTAAA
>CAZGQU010000065.1:1499-4204 GCA_964527845.1 uncultured Candidatus Saccharibacteria bacterium
TCCTTATGTTCAATTTTATGAATTGTGGCGTCTACAATCTCTGTGAGGTTGTGTGGCGGAATATTCGTTGCCATACCTACTGCAATTCCCAATTGGCCATTTAGAAGCAAGTTAGGCAGCTTTGCAGGCAAAACAGACGGCTCTTGTTGGGTGCCGTCATAGTTGTCGCGGAAATCAACCGTGTCTTTATCTATATCCGCCAAAAGCTCATCAGCCATGCGCGCCATCTTGGCCTCGGTATAACGCATAGCAGCCGGCGGATCGCCATCCATGGAGCCAAAGTTGCCCTGGCCATTGATGAGCATGTAGCGCATTGCCCACGGTTGCGCCAAGCGTACCATCGAATCATAAATTGCTGCGTCACCGTGTGGGTGATATTTACCCATCACTTCACCGACGACATTAGCACTCTTACGATGACGAGCGTTACTGCGCAAGCCATTTTGGTTCATGCTGTATAAGATACGGCGGTGTACAGGCTTCATGCCGTCACGCACATCAGGAAGCGCGCGATCAATAATCACACTCATTGAATAGCGAAGATAGCTATCTTCCATTACATTTTCAAGTGTGCGACCCTCAACCTTACTGGAATGGTCAGCCTCTATAATCTCTACCGACGGCTCATCGCGAGCTTCGAGCGGGTTTTGTTCAATGTTCTGTTCGTCGTCCATACTAAATGTCCAGATCCTTTACAAATTTTGCGTTGGCTTGAATGAAGTTCTTGCGCAGCTCTACCTCTGTACCCATCAATTTATTAAAGATTGCGTCAGCCTTTTCAGCGTCTTCAATCTTAACTTGCACAAGTACACGCTTCTCGGGGTTCATAGTAGTCTCAAACAGTTGCTCAGCATCCATCTCGCCCAAACCTTTATAACGCTTTTGTTCTATGAAGCCGGCTTGTCGGTACCTCTCAGCAGATTCATCAACTTTAACACCTTCTTTTTTGCGCTTTTCTATAGCGTCGTCAAGCACTCTCTCGAGCTCAGCCTCGTCATAGATAAATACGCTTGCTTTGCGTCCTGGTTTTACCAGTTCAAACAACGGCGGTTTGGCTAGGTATATATGACCGCCATCAACCACTGGCTTCATGTACCGGAAGAAGAATGTGAGCAGCAGCGTGCTAATATGCGAGCCGTCCACGTCTGCATCGGTCATAATAATAATACGGTCGTACCGAAGTCCGTTTATATCAAACGAATCTTCAATCCCCACACCAAGCGCCTTGGTGATACTTAGAATCTCATTATTGGCAAGCATCTTATCAAGTCGAGCACGCTCTACGTTCAGCACTTTACCGCGGAGCGGCAAGATGGCTTGGGTTTTGCTATCACGGCCACTCTTAGCGCTACCGCCTGCCGAATCGCCCTCTACTAGATAAAGCTCTGAATCTTTTGGATCTTTACTAGAACAATCCGCGAGCTTACCAGGCATACTCGCACCCTCCAACACACCTTTGCGGATGATGTTATCACGGGCAGCACGAGCAGCTTTGCGTGCCCTGGCAGCAAGTAGCGCTTTGCCGACAATTTTTCGAGCTACTGCTGGATGCTCCTCCAGGTAATACGCAAGATGTTCGTTCATTACCTGCTCAACATAACCGCGGATTTCTGGGTTGCCAAGCTTATTTTTCGTCTGACCCTCAAATTGCGGGTCTGGCAATTTCACTAAGATGACTGCCGTCAAACCTTCGCGACAATCCTCACCTGTTAAATTCTCTTCTTTTTCTTTGAGCAGACTTTGCTTGCGCGCATAATCATTAATAACCCGAGTTAACGCAGCACGAAAGCCTGTAAGATGCGTACCGCCATCGGGGTTTAGCACGTTATTAGCAAAAGCTTTAATGGTCTCGTTAAAAGCTTCTGTGTACTGTACCGCTATCTCGACTTGCACCTCATCAACTGTCTTATCAACATAAAATACTGCATCGTCGACTACGTCCTTGCCCACATTCAAATGCTTAACATAAGATTTTATACCGCCTTCAAAATAAAAGCCGTAACTTTTTCCAGTTGCATGGTCTTTAAGCGAAGTTCTTATGCCTTTTGTGAGATAAGCTGCGTGCCTAAGCCTATCAAGGATTGTGTCATAGCTAAATTGCGTGGTTTCAAAAATTGTATCATCGGGATAAAACGTGATTTCTGTGCCAGTCTTAGACGTCTTTCCAACCACTTTCAGGTCGGCTTGTGGCGCTCCTCGTTCGTACGACTGCTCGAATATTTTGCCGTCACGAAATACCCGCACTACTAAACTGGTGGATAATGCATTAACAACACTTGAGCCAACACCGTGCAAGCCACCAGATACTTTATATCCGCCGCCGCCGAACTTACCCCCGGCATGCAATACCGTGAGTACTGTTTCGACAGTGCTTTTACCAGTTTTTGGATGAACATCAGTCGGAATGCCTCGACCATTATCTGTAACGCGTATACCGTTGTCTTCGAGCATTTCGACCGAAACTTCAGTCGCATGGCCAGCTAGCGCCTCATCTATGCCGTTGTCAACAATTTCCCATACTAAATGATGCAGCCCCTCTACCCCAGTGCCACCAATGTACATACCTGGCCGTTTACGCACAGGCTCCAAGCCCTCAAGGACTTGAATTTGACTAGCTTCATACCCCTTTTTTTGTGCCGCCACTACAATACACCCTCTTCAAATCTGTTTACTTTTATTGTACCCACTACTTAGGGTAATTATAC
>CAZGQU010000066.1:0-4171 GCA_964527845.1 uncultured Candidatus Saccharibacteria bacterium
ATCGGCCGTCGATCTAACCGAGACAAAAGTCCTCCTTGTTTGGATGATAAATTACAGCTGATTGCGCCCACCTTACAGGCAGCTGTAATTAATTTTCTCTGTTCTGTTAAGGGTTGCTAGCGAGCTATAGCTCAAGCTAACAATTATATATTATATCATACTTGTCAATTTACGTCACTTTAAGCATTTTATAATATCAGCTCGAGTATGCTAGCACGTCCCTCGTCAGATTAAGCTTCATACATCTGAACATTTGGTGCCGGAGGAGGGAATACTTTGTATAATCTTGCGGCGTGCTCGGAGTAAACTCCTGCGTGCGTCCTCGATTATCGAACCCTCATTTAAGACTATTTGGTACCGTGGGCCGGACTTGAACCGGCACGAGCGTAATGCTCACCAGATTTTGAGTCTAGCGTGTCTACCAATTCCACCACCACGGCACAAAACAGTTTTAAATTGCGTAAGCATCAGTAATTGCTTAGTTAACAGGGGTATATTGTACTATAATTATACGGGAGAATCTATAGCTATATGGCAACAACGAATCCACTATTTCCAAGCCGCGACGAAAACGACGATAAAAAATCGTCGGGCTATATGTTGCCAGGTAAAGGTAAAGGTATCCAGCCCGACCCAGGGCGTAATGCTGCAGCCGATATGATACGGCAAAAATTAGATAAGATTTATGAAGAAGAGCCGGCAGCCAAAAAAGAATTACAGGAAATAAATGAAGAGCATGTACCGCTATCAAAACACCAAAAATTCTTAAGCGAACTACAGCGAAACGAAACATCCATTGCTGCCATCCAAACGAAATGGCACGAATACTATGTCGCGCTGCCCGAAAAAGAAAAGCACAAGGTCTGGCAAGAATTTTATGACCAGCAAGCCGACCACTCGCGGTATGCAAAATTTATAGCTCAAGAACATGGACAGGTTGCTCATGCCCCTCAACCCCCCAAGTCGCACATACAAAAAGATATTGCCACACCATCAGCTGCCCACAAGCGACTACGCGATGCCCGCTCAACCCGCGAAATCAAACAAAGCATCCGCCACAAGGTCAGTGCCGGCGGTAATCTGAAGACCAAACATCATATCCAATCACTCTTATTCGGACTCAGTGTCGGTGCACTCACACTACTAATATTACTTTTCGGCTTATTCAATCAAATGGTTATCGCACCACTTATTCAGCCGAGCAGCCATGTTAGCGCCACGCCAATAATCTTAGGCGATGACAGTCTGGCGGCCGACGGTCAACCAAAAGTCGTTATTCCGAAAATCAATGTCGAGATACCAGTTGACTATAACGTGGCGTCAATGGACGAGCACGTCATCCAAGATGCGTCGAATAATGGCGTCATCCATTATCCGAGCACCGTCAAACCAGGCGAGCAAGGCAACGCCGCCTTTTTTGGACATTCCAGCAACAATATCTTTAACCCTGGCAAATATAAATTCGCCTTTGTGCTCTTAAATAAATTGCAAGCCGGCGATATGTTTTATCTGACATACAACGGCAAAGCCTACGCGTACAAAGTGTACGATAAAAAAATCGTCAACCCCGATGATATGTGGGTGCTAAATTCAGTAGCCGGTAAAACCGCTACCGCAACACTGATTACATGCGATCCGCCCGGCACCACTCTCCATCGACTGGTAGTGTGGGGCGAGCAAATCAGCCCCGACCCAGCTACGACAACCCCTGGCACTCCGGTGCAAGCACCGCCAGCCAATGATTCAGACGAATTACCTGGTGCCCCGCGTTCTTTGTGGAATCGCTTGACCAGCTGGCTGTAGTCAGGTGCTACAAATCGCTTGGCGTACGAAGTGGTGTACTAATCAGCGTCGTCACGGGTTGGCTGGCATCACCCACATTAAAGCTGTAAAGATATTTATACTGCTGATCAAATGCTGAAGGCAGCAGAGCAGTAGCAGCATTAAATTTACGTCCATTCGTACTGTCATAATCAAATATTATTTGTGCGCCGCCGCTTGCATATGTCAGATGACTACCATCCATCCATTCAGCCCTTTCCTGCGGAGCATCTAATGGATATGGCACATCATACGAATAACTAGTTGCGTGCTCGGCATCGTATATTCTTATCGCTTTACCGTTACTAGCAGCAATAAACTGGGTATTAGCCGAAAACGTAACGCTTGTTGGCGCAGTAAGACGCAGCGCGAATAACGCGCTGGCTTCTTTATCACGAGATACCTTTATTTTTTGTACGGGATTCCTGTAAATATATACTTTATCTTCGCTTTGCGATCCCAATACCACGTACCAATTTCCATCATACTGGGCGATATTTAGTAGATATTTATTACTTGCCTCAACAGTACGTATTTTGTATGTAATATCGCCTTCGCGCAGCATTATTTTTACTTGACCCTCCGGAGCGTCAGTGGCCGTAGCGTACAGCACCCGGTTTGCGCCATGAGTTTTGTATTCTAATACACCTTTGATGGTTTCGACTGGGCTGGGACTATCCAAAGACGCCGTACTCAATACACCGCTGGCCTTATCGAATAAATAGTAGCTGTCTGGTTTTTTGTCCCGTAACGTTATAGTAGTAGGGGTAACGCCCAATTCTTGACTTAAATTATGCGAGCCTTCTGGCCGCTGTCTATCAAGCAATATAAATTCGCTGCGTGGTGTTTTGTCTTTGGCGACGAACGTGCGCTCAAATAGCACATGACGGTTATTCGTAGACCATTCGAGCTCTTTCCAGGTTGCCGGTGCTACAGATTCACTCAAAAGCCCGACGGGCACACTGACTGCTGCCACTTCTGCTACGGCATCTGGTTTCTTGTTCAGATCAAACACTTCAAAAGTGCCATCTGCGCCGTTCGGCTGCACCAGAAGCCATCGCCTGTCAGGACTCTGCGTACTAAGACTTGGTGCGATATCATAGGTCTTTATTGCGGTAGAGGTCAGATTAGTCGGAAACAATAGTGGATAGACCACATGATCGACCATGCTGCCGCTCACTGATAGTTTCCGACTCCAGTCGTTGTAGCCCTCGCGCTTGAACGTCAAAGTATAGCGACCAGTCGGCAGCGTCAATTTGGTATTGGTGGTATCTTTTAATTTATTATCGACATACACTTGCGCATTCGAAGGTTGTGAAGATACGAATACTAAGCCTTTCTGGACAACTTCGCCATTTTTTGTTACCCCAAAGCCGTAAGCTAAATAGACGAGTATAGTAGTGGCGAGCAATATCACAATCGCCATAAGTACATAACCGATCATAAGCTGGATAGCATGCTTATGCTGTTTTTGCGGGTCAAGAAAATCCATGATTCTACATTATATTGTACAGTGCACATGCGTATCTAAAAACTACAAAACTACGTTGCCAAAAACGTACATGCATAGGGCTTGCGGCTTTTCAGCACAAGCGGTAAGATATTATGTAGTAACTGCTAGGGGATTATAAGCAGTATTCATTATGAGAAGGCAATCAAAGTAAAAACCGTGCACAAAAATTATATTGAATTGAATGGTAAGCGGTATGATGCAACAACAGGAGCACTACTTGGCGGCGTAAGCCATAAGCCAACCCCAAAGCCACACCGAGCTTCTAAGTCAAAACCCTTAGCGCAAACTGCTGCCACGCAACTGATACAGCCAACTAAAGCGCCTCGTCGCACGTCAGCCAAAACCGTAGCACCACATAAACCACAAAGCACCAAGACGCTCATGCGCCATGTCGTGAGTAAACCAGCGTCGGACAAAAAACCAGCAATTAAGCGCCATTACCCTATAAAAAAATCTGCCGCTGATATCGTGGTGCACAAAAAACGTTCCGCTCATGCGGTTGATGCAATCCGATTAAAGCGCGCCCAACAAGTTAACAAGAGTCAGCATATTGGCCATTTTCAAGCTAAAACGAGCCTGACTCCTATAAAAGCTCGCTTGCAACCGGTGCGAGTTGCAGCAGCCCCAGCAGCAAAAACGAAAAGTCACACCGTGCATAAAACTACTGCGACTGCAACGCCTTTATCGCTTGCTGAAAAGAAAACCCAGCTATTCGAGCAAGCGCTCATGAACGCCAAGAGCCACGAAGAGCCGGCTCATAAGCCACATAAACGTTCATTTATGAAACGTCACCGTCGCTCCTTTAGTACTGTGGCGGCCGTTTTAGCAATTGTCCTA
>CAZGQU010000067.1:0-4154 GCA_964527845.1 uncultured Candidatus Saccharibacteria bacterium
GTCTCATATCTTTTAATTATAACATATTAATAATATTTATGCAAGCATCCATTGATTGTTGCCTTGATTTTTTACGGCGCCGGTTATTTCGAGCATGGTAAGCGTTTGATTGAATACCACCACATCCAAATTGCTTTTTTCTAATAATTCACCACCATCATGTACACCGGATATGATGAGCTCTAGCACATGTTGTTCATTTGGGTTTTCGCGAATCAGCGGAGCAACTGATGTATGGGACTTGCGTGTAGCAAAACCGAGTATATCCAAGATATCTTTGCTATCTGTCACAACTGTGGCTCCCTGTTTGATAAGGTAATTTGTGCCATAACTCATTGGACTGGTAATGTTGCCTGGCACAGCTAGTACAGGTCTACCTTGTTGTTTGGCGAAGCGTGCGGTGTGCAAAGTACCGCTACCTTGCGCAGCCTCGGTGATAAGTACGGCATCGGACAGACCGGAAACTAATCGGTTACGTTCGATGAAGTTTTGCTTAAAAGATTCTGTACCATCTGGATATTCACTGATAAGTGCGCCACCCTCGTTGACTATCCTTTTGGCAAGCTGGCGATGCGCCGAAGGATATATTGCGCTAAGGCTGCTCGGCAATACGGCCACAGTTATACCACCAGCATCTAGCGCTGCTTTGTGTGCAATACTGTCTACCCCTAACGCTAGGCCACTAACGATCACTATTCCTTGGGCAGCTAACTCGCTCGCTAATTTTTCAGTTACACTGCGACCATAGGCTGTTACTTTTCGGCTGCCGACAATTGCTACCCGCGGCCGCGCCATAATTTCGGCCATGTCTTGCCCAAGCATATATAGTTTCCTGGGCGGATATGGAATATTCTGTAAAGAGTTCGACAACTCTTTAAGCGTTAGCGTAATTTTATTGCTCATTGTACAAATATATGTAAAAGTATTGACATAAAGTAACAAATTTGCTAAAATTGCAACTTGTAGTCCCGATATATCGGGCTCTACGTACCTTATACCCCCATTCTAACTATGGATCCGCTACTTAGCAATGACAAGCTGTAAAGCAACCTGCTCGGCTATAATTGGCTTCCCATATTCATTCGTATACAGGATACGCCTGAATCTGCTGCGCCAACTCTATCCTAAACACATTACTTTTCGCTCCTATCATGGCTAAGTAGCGGACCCATTATTGTTAGATTGTTTTAGAGCGTGTCAAGCCTTAAGTTGTTACCCTCCACTTAGTTTTGCAAAGCTTTCGCTTGTCGGAAGCAGCGCTCTAAAGCAAACTAACCCCTTTAACCTTGGATATACTTTAGTATTATCCCGGCCCCCAGCTTTTGCTGAGGTCCCTTTTCCGTGGGACGGCGAGTCCTCAAAGATGGAGCCTAGCTCCGGCACTTACCTTGGCGTCATGCAGGTACAGATGCTTCGCTGTGGTGGGTTGAAGGGAGTAAAGAGCCTTCGGCGGTGCCCACCCCCTCCGAAGGCTCTTTTTTATTCTTGATTGGTGCTCGCTCACCCATGCCACCTCCAGTGACTGGTCGAGCCTGCCTCAGGCAGCCCATACCCTCTAGAGGCTCTTTATTTTATGAAATTTTATTGTAAAGTGGAAAACAAGATGGAATTTGAAAACGGTCACTTTGTATTGTCAGAAAGAGATATTGCTGCACGACCTGGTGTGCCGGAGATATTTCCGTATGAGGATGCGGATAAATATAAAAGAGAACTGCTTCAGGAAGCAAAGAAGGTGGCAGATATGGCGGCACGTTATCAAATGAGTCCTATCCACGGCGATAAGGACCAGCATTTGGAATTAGTTGCCCGAGCGTGCATCCTGGTGACAATGAGTGAAGAAATTCAACAAGAGGTTCGCGTCCATGAAGAGATAGCGGATGTTATATCAGGGTTTGAGGAGTTGCTTAACAAACAATCTTAAAAACTGCGGGTTTCGTGTGGCAATTGGCCACCGTAAATAGTTTCGGTCAAGATTGCCGAAGCCTCACGCGTGAGGTCTTTTATCCGCTCTGCTTCGTCCTTATTGAATGTGGCGAGCACGAAATCGGCACTATCTTGCTGGTCATGGACTTTTGGTCCGATACCTATTCGCACCCTGCCAAACTCTTCGCCGACGTGTTGAATCAATGACTTTACGCCGTTATGTCCGGCTGCACTGCCGCCCATGCGGCACCTAATCTGCCCGAATGCAATGTCCAGCTCGTCATACACTGCCAGCACTTTATCTGTGCTAATTTTATAAAATGCCATTGCTGCTTGCAGGGCTTCGCCACTGTTGTTCATGTAGGTCGTAGGTTTTATCAATATTACCTTGGTTTGGCCGAGTGTTTTTTGCGTCAACAAGCATTTCAAATCCTTTTTATTCGTCCACGGGTCGAATTCGTTATCAGCCGCAAACGCATCGATACACTGAAAGCCAATATTATGCCGCGTAGCCTCGTATTCTTGGCCGGGATTACCGAGGCCCACTATAAGCATGGTTTTATTGGCGCTTAAGGTGTACAGCGGCATTACCGATTCAGTAATTGGTCGTTTTTGCAACAGTGCCATAACTAATTGAGACAAGCCTCACGGTTTTCTTGTCGCGCAGGTTGCGAAATAGATTCGCATCTTTGACTGCTCTTTTCCTTGCTTGTGTTTGTCATGACTTTATTTTAGCACCGTGTTTGTGGGGAATGTGCTTTTCGATGAACCATAGTTGTACGGGCGTGCCTGCGTAGTCATAAGTTTTTCGGAGTGCCTTTTCCATGTAACGCCGGTAGCTCCAGTGTACGAATTTGGTTTGGCTGCCAAAAATTTTGAACGCTGGCGTGGGGTTGTCGGTTTCTTGCACCATGTAATTAAGCTTTGGCTGGCGGTTTTTAAGCCCGGCTGGCGGGTGCTGCAAGATGACTTCCTGTAGCCAGGTATTGAGTTGTCGGGTGGGGATGCGCTGAGCACGGCGTTGTTTGATTTCTAGGGCTAATTCAAAAATCTTGGCTACGTTTTGGCCGGTGACTGCACTAGTGAAAATCAGGGGTGCCCACGGCACAAAATCAAATGTCTGGGCAATGCGCGGTGCTAAAGCATCGCGTGTGTAAGCATCTCTGTCTTCGGCCTCATCCCACTTGCTGACAACTATAATAAGCCCCTTACCGGCATCCTTAATCATGCCAGCAATTTTTTGATCGAGCATGACAGCCAGTTCGTTCACGTCAATGAGTAGCAAACAAATATCGGCTTGTTCGATGGCGGCAAGGCTTCGTAAAACACTGAAGTGTTCGATGCCGCGTTCAATCTTACCTGACCTACGAATGCCGGCGGTGTCCATCAACTCAATTTCCTGGTTTTTGTAGCGCACGACCGCCCGGTTTACGTCACGCGTGGTGCCTGCCCGGTCGGCTACGATTGCCTGCTGTTTTTTGGCGAGCGTATTAAACAGATATGACTTACCTACGTTCGGCCGGCCAAGTAATGCAATGCGCAGACGATCGTCGTCTTCCTTGACGGTAGCTTTAGGAATGTGGGCTATCAGTGCGTTGAGTACTGCTTCGATACCGGTGTGTTGCGTGGTTGAAGTATGGAAGATTTGCTTGATGCCAAGGCGTTGAAAAAGGCTTAAATCGGCGCTGCGGGCTTTATCTGCTTTGTTGACAAGCAAGAACACCGGCTTGCGGCTCTTAAGCGCCAGTTTAGCGACTCGGCGATCTTCCTCGGTAATAGGCACATCGGCTTCTACGACTACCCAGATAACGTCAGCGCTATCCGTGGCCTGCAAAATTTGTTCCTGAATAGTAAACTCAAACTCATCTTCAGCGTCTTTCATGCCCGCTGTATCGACCAGCCAGAAATCTTGCTCTTTCCAAGAAGCCTTAGCCATAATGCTGTCACGGGTGGTGCCCGCCTCGCGCGCTACAATAGCTTCACGGCGATCCAAGATCGCGTTAAACAAACTACTCTTGCCGACATTGGCACGACCAACAATCGCTACAATCGGTACCGACTTACTAACCGCACCTCCATGCTGCCCGGCGAAGCCGGCCATCTCGAAGGTGCTCTTGGTGCATCACTGCGTTACTGGTCTGCGATGCGTCCTCACCGTACCACATGTACGGCTTCGGTCGCTTCTCGCCCGCGCCTTGTACTGCACTCAAGTGAGTAAGTCGGTATACATT
>CAZGQU010000068.1:0-4092 GCA_964527845.1 uncultured Candidatus Saccharibacteria bacterium
CCCACATGTTGGTAAGCCGCTTCAAGCATCTCAGAAGCGGTGCTATTTGGAAGTGCAGCGGCAACCTCTGCTTGGTGCATATGTGCCATTTCAGCCAAAATAGCTTCGCGCTGTGTTTCTATAGCGTCGAGTATTTGTCGTTCTGCGACAATGTTTACTTCGCCAATCATTTTATTCTCCGTGTTCTTCAATCGCTTCGAGTAAACTGCTTTCAAGCTCGCTTTTTTTCTTTAGCTTTTGGCTAAGCGGCTTTGATTCAGCACTTCTTGACTCTTCTGCCTGTTTCTCAGCTTCTATATCTAGTTCAAAACCAGTTAATTTGCTAGCAAGCCGGACATTTTGTCCTCCTTTACCGATAGCAATACTCAGCTGATCTTCAGGAACAACGACCCGAGCTTTCTTTTTCGCTTCGTCAATTTCGACTTTTGTTACTTTGGTCGGGCTTAACGCATTAGTAATATATGTTGCAATATCGTCATTCCACACCGTAATATCAATTTTTTCTTGCTCGCCAATTTCACTCATTACGGCGTTAACGCGCGTACCGTGACCACCGACAAACGTACCGACCGGATCAACGCCAGGTACTGTTGAGTTCACGGCAATTTTGCTGCGCACGCCAGCCTCACGGGCAATATCCTTGATTTCAACTGCGCCGCTTTCCATTTCCGGCACCTCAGCCCGAAAGAGCCATTCGATAAAGTCTGTATTACCACGTGATACTACTAGTTGCGGTCCATGAAAACCACGTTCAACGTCTTTTAAGAAAACCTTAAGGCGCTGGCCTGGATAATATCGCTCACCTTGGATTTGTTCGCTGCGCGGCATAATGCCCTGAGCTTTGCCTAGATCCATTCGTACGATATTGCCCTCTACGCGAGAAACCATCGCATTAATGACCGTGCCGATTTTATCACTATACTCTTCGAGCACTGCCTCTCGCTCGGTTTCGCGCAGACGTTGCAAAATAACTTGCTTGGCAGTTTGCGCAGCTACCCGGCCAAAAGTCTCAACTTTTTGATGCACTTCAATTTCATCGCCGAGCTGGGCGTTCTTTTTCATAGCTTGTGCTTCAGCAAGACTAATTTCATATGCCGGCTGCTCGACGTCTTCGACAACTTCTTTCATCACATACGCGTCGACATCGCCATTGTTTAAGTTCATCGTTACGCGAACTTCTTGTTCACGTTCACCGTAGTCTCGCCGATATGCCGCAGCCAAGGCCTGCTCAACCACGTTTTGCACGATATCTTCAGGTAAGTTCTTTTCTTCGGCAATAGCGCGTATGGCGACTGCCAGTTGTTTCATGTCTAATTCCATGTTTATCTCCTTCTAGTTTAAGTAGCCTCGATACGAAAAAAGTCGACCACCGTGGCCGACCTGACTGAATTCTATGATACCTTGCCTTGTGTCAGTTGTCAATCATACAATCTTAAAACTTCTAGCTTTGCTACAATAGGATAATGACTAAATCCGTACCACGTCTATTTGAATTGTTTCAGCCCGAACACTACGACTTGCAGCTGCAACTTGACCGTGAAAATATGCATTTCACAGGCACTGTCACCATTCGCGGTAAAAAAACCGGCCGCCCAAGCAAGCGCTTAACATTCCATCAAAATGGTCTCAAAATCATAAATGCCACTGTGGTCAAACACGACAAAAAGGGTGATCAGACGTGTGAGCTAGAACGGATTAACCTGCATAAGTCCTATAACGAGGTGCGCTTGCACGGCAAAGACATGTTCTATCCAGGAAACTATACCATCGTCATGGAGTTTACAGCACCAATTACTCGCGGCATGACCGGCATTTACCCGTGCTTTTTCAAACATAAAGACCAAGAAGACACGCTTCTTATGACACAGTTCGAAAGCCATCATGCACGCGAGGCGTTTCCGTGTATTGACGAACCAGAAGCCAAAGCTACCTTTGACCTCACCCTTATGCACGAAGAAGGTTTGGTTGCGCTCGGCAACACCCCTGTAAAAACTCAAAAGGTTGGCAAGAACGGCTTGGCAACTACCGCATTTGAAACATCGCCAAGAATGAGCAGCTACCTGCTCGCTTTCGTGGTTGGCAAGCTCCATAGTAAGACGACCAAGACCAAAAGCGGCATTGAAGTCGGCGTCTGGGGCACCGTTGCCCAGCCAAAAGAAAGTTTTGATTTTGCGCTTGATACTGCCAAGCGTGCACTAGAGTTTTTTGAAGATTATTTTCAGGTACCTTATCCGCTAAAAAAGGCAGATTACGTGGCTTGCCCGGATTTTAGTGCCGGTGCAATGGAAAACTGGGGCCTTATGACCTATCGTGAAGCTGCACTACTACTATATCCTGATGCGGCTTCGCAAAGTTCTAAAGAAATGGTAGCGCTTGTCATATCACACGAAACGGCTCACATGTGGTTTGGCGACCTTGTGACAATGAGATGGTGGAACGACCTTTGGCTCAATGAAAGCTTTGCCAACATGATGGAGTACGAAGCCGTCAACCACCTGTTCCCGGATTGGCATATTTGGGACACCTTTGTTACCTCCGAGGGCTTATCAGCTTATCGGCGTGATGCAACTCCAGGTGTACAGGCAGTTAAAACCAAGGTGCGTCATCCAGACGAAATCAGCACCTTGTTCGATCCCTCGATTGTATACGCCAAGGGTGGTAGATTGCTCTATATGCTTAAAAATTACTTGGGTGAAGACGCATGGCGCAAGGGGTTAAAGGCCTACTTTACTAAACACGCATATCAAAACACCGAAGGTAAAGACCTCTGGCGATCTCTGTCCGAAGCCAGCAATATTGACGTTGGCGCATTTATGGATCCATGGCTCGAACGTTCCGGTTTTCCGGTCGTGACTATTAATCAAGATGGCCTGTCACTTACGCTTACCCAGGAGCATTTCCTAGACAATCCTACCAAAGCCGACCCAGACCGACTTTGGCCAATTCCGCTTTTTATTAACCAACCAGACGCACCGCTACTACTTGAAGGCAAGTCACTCGATTACACGCTGATAAATCCCGAACCAGTTATCGTAAACCAGGCTGCCCGCGGCCACTACATAACCCAATACACAAATAACGAGCACAAAGCTACACTTATAGCACAAATTAAAAGTAAAAAACTTGACACTATAGATAGACTCATGCTGCTTAGCAACAGCGCTATGCTTGCACGAGCCGGCATGGAATCACTAGGTGATACCTTACAACTTTTACAAGCATACAGCCATGAGGAATCTGAACCGGTGTGGGACATCATTGCGCTTGTTATAGCTGATGCTCGACGTTTTATCGATGCCGACCCGTCACTGGAAGATGCGATTAAATCACTACTTCGGTCACTTATTAAAACCGAGTACAAACGTCTTGGATGGGAAGAAAAACCAGACGAGCCTGCCGCCGATCAAAAACTACGCGGCACAATTCTTGGCCTTGGTGTATACGCCGAAGAGCCGTCAATCATTGAACATGCACTGCAATTGTTTGACGCCTACAAAACTGATTCATCGGTAGTTTCCGCTGAGCTGCGCAGCATTGTGTTTGTAACTGCAGTCAAAAAGCAATATGGAGATGCGCTTGATTACCTACTTAGCCTGCACAGTAAAACGCCCAGCAGCGACTTGCAGCGTGACATTGCGGGCGCACTCACTGCTACGCGAGATGCCGATGAGGCTAAACAACTGCTTACACTTATAAAAGATCCGAAGACTATCAGACCGCAAGATGCCGACCGATGGCTGTTCTATATGCTACGCAATCGCCATACACGAGACATCGCTTGGCGGTGGATGGAGAATAACTGGCAGTGGGTTGAAGATACATACAGCGATGACAAAAATTATGATTATTTCCCACGATATGCCGCTGCCGTCTGTAATACCTCAGAGCATCAAGCAAAATATTTAGCTTTCTTTGAGCCCAAACTGGATCAGCCTGTGCTAAAACGCAATATTGAAATCGGCAAAGAAGAAATTGCTAACCGCGTCGCTTGGATTACCCGCGACCTTCCAGCAGTCCAAACCTTCTTTGAAACTGCACGATAATCATCTTTTTCTTTGTGTATTGCAATATATTGACGTATATGATATAATG
>CAZGQU010000069.1:0-4090 GCA_964527845.1 uncultured Candidatus Saccharibacteria bacterium
GCGTTGACACCGAGAGCAAATTAGAACTTGGCAGACAAAGTCTTGATGTTAACGGATATGCCCTCGGTCAGCTTTCGGCACCGAATGCCCATGTCTCTGATCATTTTGGTTTACATATTAATGTTAAGAACATTAACCTGCCAATCGACAGTGACACAGCAAGTCTAGTAGCAGGAGCGATAGCGCAACCCCCAAAAGGTGCGGTTCGAGAGGCTCTGATTGATCATATCATTTCGGGCGCCGAGTTAGGTGCTTTTGCTGTTGGCTCTCTCAGCATAGCAACTATTGCATTTTTAAGGCATAAAAACCGCAAATCGCGCATCGATAGCCAGACTGATGCGGTAATCACCGCTATTAAGGCTAATCAAAGCATCAGCCCTGAGATACATGAAAAGATCGACAGACTCGAAAGCTTACGTTCACATGATAAGCATAAGCGCACCCGCTTAAAGCTACCGGCGATAGCGATGGCAGGCTTAGCGCTGATAGCCGCTGGCACGACTGGCACGCCACCAGAATCTTCTAGTCAGCAATCCACGAAACTTGTAGCCGAGTTGTATCCGGACTTAGGTGAAACATACTCAGCACTACGCGGTGCAACCGTCAGTGGCACTGGCGGCATACTGGCCAACAAGCTTGCCAAGGAAGTGTTTCGAGTGCTCAACCGCGCTAACGAAACCTGGGCAAAAGGCGCAGACAACACTGCTAGGGCTGCTGAAACATTTGAGCAGAATGGCGGCTTAGATTATCTAGGCGACGAGCAACTCCGTCCACTGCTTATTATTGGTGACGATCACTGTAATAAAGCCTTTTCAAGCACCGTTTTTCCAGTAATCATTAAGTATTTCCGAACCAATACCATCCTCAGTGCCGGTGACACATGGAATACCATGAACAATAAGGATCCGGAACGTGGTCCGGTTATCCCACTAGAAGATAATTGCTTGCAAAATTTGGTTGATGAAATGAAAAACGTCGAAAAAGAAACCGGCATGCAATTAAGTATGGTGCGCGTGAACGGCAATCACGACCCCAAAAAATTAGTTAAAATTGAAGAAGCCGCAGAAAACGGCCAGCAGCATATTTTAGTAGACACCTTGGGCGAGGGTCATCGCTCAACAGTGGTCAACAATGTGCCAATCGTTGGCGCTGACAGCACCAACGATACTTTGATGGGTCCGACACTACCGCTGGGCATCGAAGAGCAAAACGAAGGACTGGTAGCCGAAGGTGAAAAGACAGCCGAAGAAGCATGCAAGGTAGCAGACGAAACCGGCGCCCGTCCGCTGCTTCTAGCCCATGAGCCGCTCCTGAGCTGGCCAGCCATCAAAACAGGGTGCGTGTCTCAGGTATACAACGCCCATCAACACGAAGCAACTTTACCACTTCGTTACCTTGGCAAAAATAATCAGATTACAACACAACAAACTGTGGGTACGGCAAGCGGCGCAAATGGCGGCATTATGTATTATGCCGCACCTGGTAGAGCGGCAAATGCAAAAATCGCAGTGTATGACACCCGCTCAAAAGCAATTGTTGAATATATAGACTGGACAATGGACATTGATGGCTCAGTTACTATTACTAAGGAAGAGCCGCTGGGAGACATATTTCCGGCTGAAGATTTCGCTTCTCGGACTTCTTTAGAGAACCCAGAAGAGCTTACGCCATAACAACCCCGCCGCCGAGACAGCGGTCGTCATCGTATATTACTGCCGATTGGCCGGGAGTAATGGCACGAACTTGCTCGGCAAGCTGCAGCGTGAGATTTTCTCCGTTTTTTTGTAGCGTGCACTCCACCAACGGTGCGCGATATCGTGTCCGGACTTGGTATTTCTTATCAAAATCAGGTTGGTCATTAATCCAGTGCATGCTCGTAAGAATAAGATTATCACTCCATAAACGGCCATCCTGTAAATCGGTGGTGACGTACACTTCATTTTTATCCATATCTTTGCCGACCACATAGTACGGTAGGCCGCCACCAACATTCAGACCATGCCGCTGACCGATAGTATAAAATAACGCGCCATCGTGTTCGCCAATTCTTTTCCTATCTTGATTAATAATTGCGCCATGCGCTTGCTCGCCCAACTCTGCTAGTAAGAATTCTTTTATGCCAACTTTGCCGACAAAACAAATGCCTTGGCTGTCTTTTTTGCCAGCTGTTGCAAGGCCGAATTTTTGGGCAAGCTTCCTTACCTCTGGTTTTTTGTGCTCACCAATCGGCATCAGTGACTTTGTAAGTGCTTCTTCTGTTACGCGATACAAAAAATAGCTTTGGTCTTTGTTGCTATCAATCCCAACAAGCAGCGAACCATCCTGGACCCTAGCATAATGGCCGGTTGCAATCATATCGGCGCCATCTTCGAGTGCTGTCTCCAAAAATAACTTAAATTTCACTTCTTGATTACACATAATATCCGGATTTGGCGTGATGCCAGCTTTATAGCCCTCAAGCATATAATCCACAACTTTTTGCCGATATTCTGTCTCAAAATCGTACATCTTAAATGGAATGTTCAGTTGCACGGCGACTCGTTTGGCGTCCTGATAATCTTCTTTCCATGGACAAGTAAAACCAGGTAAGTCTTGGCTCCAGTTTTTCATATACACTCCCGTGACATCATAGCCCTGCTGCTTCAAAAGCGCAGCAGTAACTGACGAATCCACGCCGCCACTCAAACCAACAAAAACTTTTTTTGCCATAAGTTCTTATTTTAGCAAATTATTATATCTTATGCTATCGTCGACGACGGGCTTGCCGCAAAATTCGACGCTTATACGACCGCAAGCTAGAGACGACGAGCACAATCACACCGATTAATATAAACAATGCACCAATCGCACCAAAAATATATGTTGTCGGGATTACCCAAAATGTACGTTCGGCAGTAATAGTCTGGCCGTTCTCGCCATAACCCAGCGTCGCAATAACTTTATATTTACCGAATTTGCTTAGATTTTTTACCGGCGTTGTAAATTTGCGCGTACTATCAGGCAGCACCAAACCTGGTGGCTGCGTGTCATTAATTTTTGCTTCGTAAATAGTCTTTTTGCCTTTTTGGACAGTCACCAAACCAAACGGTGCAAGGTGTAGATTGCCTTTATTTTCTAAACGAATAACCGACTCAACTTTGTCGGGGCTGTTTACTATATGCCCAAAGCCTTTACCATTATGCTGCAAAGAAAATTCCTTAAGTGACAAACTCTCCACCAAATTGCCCGGTACTGTCAAGATAAGTAGCGATGCCACACTGCCTTTGACGTTCACATTTTTATTGCCAGCACTATCAGCTGTAATAAACCGTATCGCTCCATAATAACCGCCAGCTTGCGCGCCCGAAGGTACCTTAATTACTACATCCACGCCTTTACGCTCACCAGGGCCAACCGTAAAGTCTCTCGTGGTCTGCATAAAGCGTTTCAGACTATGGGTTGGTGCATATTTGTCTTCGTCCAAAATAATATTCGGCACACCATTTTCTTTATCACCAGCGATAAAATCATTACTTATCATGTGTAATGTAACAGGTATGGGATTGAGGTTTTGTATGTATACAGTAGCTTTTGCAGTATCGCCAGGCTGGATTGTAAGATCAGTTCGAAGCGGCGAAATCTTAAGACTATCCCCTACGCCCTTCGCATCATTCGATTGTGCATAAACAGGCTGAGAAACCGCTACACTTGCGATAAGAGCAAGCAACAAAACCACAAGTTTTTGCATCCAGGAGTTTTTTGTATTCATGATAATTGACTGTCTTGTGCAGCTCACTTTAATAACTCCAAATATAGTACCGTACAACGCGCGCCTCTCTACAATAAGCAACTTCCTGACCTAATACGAGCTAGTTGCAATTAGAGAATAGGAAGCAGTGTAAATACCGGCAGGTGTGGTAGCCCCAGCCGTTGCTGCAAAAACTAAAGGAGTATTGACGTTCAGTATTGCACCTGAAGCACTTGCTATCTGATCGCCATAAGTTGCAGTCACACCTGAGCCTGTATCATCCATACCATATTGAGAACCACTATTGTATGGAGCAGTTGCCGTGACTGTACATGTACCGCCAGATCCGCCAGAAGCGCGCAT
>CAZGQU010000070.1:0-3934 GCA_964527845.1 uncultured Candidatus Saccharibacteria bacterium
TAATGCTCCTGTGGGGCTAGATGTGTCGAACGCTACGTTATCGAGCCAAAGCGGCGAAACGGGTTTTACGGTTCTTAGCCAAAGTACTAACGAAATTCTGTTGGGTCGTATTGCCAGTGCTACTAGTACAATTTATGCAAGCTACAGATTTGATAATATAGTTAATCCGAGTGGCGAAAATAAAGATTTTTATGTTCGTATGAGCGACTATATCAGCGAAGATGGTACCGGACCAATAACTGATGACGGCGCTATTGCTGCGGCTACCGTACCAGCAATTGGAGTGAAAACCGAAGTGCCACCAATTTTAGTTTTTTGTGTAGCAAATTCTATTAACCAAACGGACTGTAGCGATGCCAGTGGTAATTACGCTGACTTTGGCGAACTCCGTCCTTCTGCTCCCTCGTCGGTTACTTCTCAAATGCTAGCATATACAAATGCCTCTTACGGCTACGCCATAACGGTCTCCGGGCAAACGATGTCTTCGGGTGTTGAATCAATCGCAGCACTCAATACGTCAACCGAGAGCGTTCCGGGTATTAGCCAATTTGGCATGAATTTACGAATGAACTCAAACCCTGTGACTGGTAATGAGCCGAGTGGGCCGGGTACCAATGCAGTGATAAGTACGGACTACGATATACCCAATCGATTTACATATAAAAACAACGATATTTTAGTAAGCAGTAGCAACGTGACTGATATACGAAAATTTACCGTCAGTTATATTGTGAATGTATCTAAAAACCAAGCGCCGGGCGTGTATGCGACCACTCTAACATACGTTTGTACCGCTGGGTTTTGATGCTACAATACTGCTAATGTTACTAACATAAATTGTTGGAGATCCATGAAAAAGGGAATGATGTTAGTGGTTGCTGTGGTGGCGCTTTTGGTCACTTTGATGCCAACATTTGCTTATGCTCAATCAACCGGCCTAGGCATTACGCCGCGCAGAGACGTGACGGTCAGTCCTGGAGAAGCAAAACAGGACACGCTCTATATAAGTAACCTCAATCGCAAATCGCCCCTTACCGTAACACTTAGAATAGTGGATTTTAAATCCGCAAATGAAACTGGTACGGCTGCGCTGCAACTCGACGAAGACAGGCCGCCAACTGCGTGGTCGCTTAAACCATTCATTACCATACCTGAGAGCGTGAACTTGGCACCTGGCGAAGCTACGCATATTACCTACACAATAAAGGTACCAAAAAACCAGGGGGCAGGCAGCTACTATAGCGCTATACAATACAGCATCAAAAGTGCTGATGATCCTGAAAAGGTGGTTATTAACGCCTCTGGTGCGACTCTGGTATTTTTGACAGTTCCTGGCAAAGCAACCGAACTCATGGATCTTAAAAAGTTCGGCCCTTATGTCATCAAGGAGGGCCAAACAAATGGTGATTACAAACATTGGTTTGTTGCTTCGCCACCTGCAAAATTCGCATATTTGCTAGAAAACAGAGGCAATATAGCCGAAAATCCATCAGGCAATATTGTTATAAAAGATATTTTTGGCCGACAAATAAAAGCAGTTGAAGACATCAATGCAAACTCAAATCTGGCGCTTATTAATCAGACTCGACGTTTTGAAACATGCGTCAATCCTGAAACTAAAAGTGTAAAAAATAGTTTTAACGGACAAATAATAAAAGTTCAAATCTGTAAAACTCCTCATTTATCGCCGGGTATATACACCGCTAATTTGACATTATTCTACGGTATTAATGGCTCGGCTACTCAAGAAATCCATGCGACCGCTATGTTTTGGTATATGCCGTGGTGGTTCATTGTGTGCATTTTAATGCTTATCGGTATACTCGCTTTTATTATTTGGTTAGTGCGACAAAAAATAGCTGCTCGAGCCAAAGCAAATCCAGCAAACCGGCACGAAAATAAGTACCAATAACTAGCTCGCTTTACTCTTTCGTGAAGCATAAGTAGAATAAAGTAAGTATGTCAGATAGTACCAGAAAATGGCCCGCAGAGGTGTTTTTAGCACTACTGCGTTTTATGTTCGTAAGTGTAGCAATTGTTCTATTCTTGATATGTCTTAGTGGCACTACTTATGCGCAGCTCACTACTGAAAATCCGAAATCAAATGCGTTTGGACTTGAAGGTGTTATAAAATCACCACCACCTACTCAAGGTGCTCGAATAATTGCGCCGAGTGGCGGTCAAGCATACTCTGAGCCACTCATCACCGTTAGCGGCACATGCCCGAAAGGTCTTTTGGTGGAGATACTAAGTAATGGCGTTATGGTAGGGTCAACATTTTGCGAAGATGGAAGTTTTTCACTGCAGATAAGTCTGTTTTTTGGCCAGAATGATTTAACTGCTCGGGTACTTGATTCGTTTGGTCAGCAGGGTCCACCATCCAATACAGTGAGTGTTACGTTTAATGCCGGTGGTTTTACAGAGATTGGGTCAGGGATTACTTTGACGAGCGCATACAGTAGACGATCCGCCGATCCGGGTAGTACGCTTTTATGGCCACTGCAGCTTAGTGGGGGACAGGGTCCGTATGCTTTTAGTATCGATTGGGGAGATGGCAGTCAGCCAGACCTAAAGAGTCAGCCAACTGCTGGAATTATAAATATTTCGCATGTATACAAAGCAGCGGGGATTTACAAAGTGACCATACGTGTTACGGATATAAATGGTGTCACTGGATTTTTGCAAGTTATTGCGGTGGCAAACGGTGATGCTGAGGCAACAATCAAAACTGGCGAAGAGCCCGAGACCAGAACTATTGTGCGCACCAATGTTATATGGATACCAGCCGCAATCGCCGTGGCGCTACTGTTGCCGGCCTATTGGCTTGGTCGCAGATCAGAGATGCACGCATTGCGTCGCAAGCTTGAACGGGATGCAAGACTGGTACGCAAACTTGATAGAAAATAATGCTTGTGCTAATGTATAAAAATATGATAAAAATATAGTGTACAAAAGTAAGCCATAGAAAAAACTAAAACCATGCCCTATACACTGAAGCTCTTGAAAACCAATGGCCGCCTGTTGTGCGTACTGGTTTTTGCAATTGCAATTACCGTATCTAATCTGTTGGTTGCTAATGTATTTGCTGCTCACGCAACATCAAACTCAATTCAGATGAGCACGTCTGCACCTAGCGCGACCTCTGCAACGTATACGATAAAATTTACGACTGCAACTACGTCAAATGTCCAAGGTGTAGTAATAGATTTTTGTAGTAACTCTCCTATTTTAGGTACCAGTTGTACGGCGCCTTCGGGAATGACGGTAGGTTCAACTATTGGTACCATTGTGGGGCTCAACCCTACGAGTGGCTGGTCTGGAGCTGTTAGCGGTGGTAAATTAACACTCACCAACGCATCGGGTGCAAGTGTCACTAGTGGTACGGCTGTCACTATTCCTATAAGCGGCTTTACGAACCCAAGCACCACCGGAACATTTTATGCTCGTATAGTGACATACGCTACGAATACCGCTGCGAACGCTTATACCTCAGCCTCACCGGGTACACACGTGGATGATTCCGGTGTCGCATTGTCAACAACGACCTCTATTCAAGTATCGGCGACCGTAGCAGAAAGCCTGACGTTCTGCGTGTCAGCTGCTGCACCTGGCAATGGTTGTACAAGTACGACCACCCCAAGTATTGAGCTTGGACATGGCACACCTGTTATACTTGATACATCTGCAGTCGACACAGCTACGGTCTATTTTCAACTTTCTACGAACGCCTCTGGGGCCACAGCGGTCAATATGAAAGGGTCAAGTGCGAACTTAACGAGTGGGTCTAATACAATACCTGCAACTGGCGCCACAGCTGCAACTATTACTGCAGGTACGGCTGCATTTGGTATGCGCTCTTCAGGCGGAACTGGCGGTACAGGTACAGTCACGGCAACTGCTCCATACAATAGTGGTTCTCAATATGGTATGGATG
>CAZGQU010000071.1:0-3831 GCA_964527845.1 uncultured Candidatus Saccharibacteria bacterium
AGTGACTTTTTTAGAGTGTAATCCTAACGGGCAATACGGTTGGCTTGAGGAGTCGTTAGGATTCCCGATATCACGAGCTATTGCTAGCGAGCTAATATCAATTGCAAAAGAAAATACGTAAGCGCAGCTAGGGATGCAAACATTGACTATATAGAAGGAAATTGCTAGTGTTCAGTTAGGTGCTAGGATTAGCGCTGGACTTTAGAAGAGCAGCACGACGCATTGATAGACACTTGTCTCTATTGATGCGTCGTTTTGTCTTTCTGATAGCATAAGAATATTGACAAAATAACAAAAAAATGTATAATAAAACCATAAGGATTTTTTGTTAAGAACTATGAGTGGTGAGTCTATTAATTTGAGTCAGCAAATTGAGGCTGTGCAGCCTGAACATTTGGATGTAATTTCAGAAGTTACAGATGATGCTGAAAAGGTACCAAATTGGCTTCGCAGAAATAAGGCAAAACTTCTATTGGGAGTTGCTGCAACAAGCTTAGCTGTTACGCTAGCTACTGACAAACTTGGCGAAGTGCAAGAGCAGGTGGCCGATGCAGCACCTTGGGTTGGCGCGGGTGTCGTTGCCAGTGAGGCGCTATTTATAGGTGGTGCAGCGATGATGGCTAGTTCGGTAGGTGAAAAGATCGGCAACCCCTTGACAGTGAAAAATCGAATCCCAGAAATTGCCAAACATGCCAATGAAAGCACTCTATTCAAGACAGGATTTGTTACAAACACTATTGGTGCAGTGGGTGACTTTGCTGTTATATCTGCTGGTGTAGTGCATGAATTACCGCCCCAGTCTTGGGGAGTGCTGGGACTTACGTTAACCGATTTAGCGGGTACAGTTGCATTGCGAAAGGCTATGTTAGATGCTGGCAGGAAGCATGCTGACAAACCAGTAGTAGAGACGAACCAGGAAGTATTAAAACAGGAGCTCAAAGTAAGACAAGCTACTGAACAGGATATTGAACGCTTAGCGGAAATAGACCTGGCTCGATTTAAAAAAGCATATGGTGAAAATCCACCATCTAAGGATGAAGTTGAGGCTATGTTTGCAAAGCGCTTGCAGAATGCCAATGGGTGGATGTTCGTAGCAGAAGTCGGCGGGCAAATAGAAGGGTTTGTAACAGGTTTCCGTACTGGTAAACCTCATGAAGAATTTGTTTCATGGGAAGATTCAACAGCTGATGGTACGCTCGACGGCAAGGTAGATAGTGATGGAAGATACGCGTACGTAGTAAATATGACTATTAATCCTTCAGCGATGAAGCTCGGCGGTGAAACTGCATTAATTGCGAATTTGATGGCCAATGCAATTAGAGATGGCGTGGAATATGGATATTTTGTTAGCCGCATGCCATTTTTTAATAGATGGATTCAGAATAAAATAAAAAATGGCGCTATTACAGAGGTGGACTTAGAAGACAATGAACACCTTCAAAAGCTTGCAGAAGCCTATGTTGCGGAGATGCGTGTTGATAAGAATGGTAAGCAAGTACGTCGTGACCATGAACTACGGATGTATGAGGAGGCAGGATTTAGACTAGGGAGAGTGGTGTCAGGAGGATTTCAAGATAAGGCATCTATGAATTTCGGTGTTATTTGTATAGCTGATATTCCACCTAAAAATCCTATACTTAGAAGGATTAAACCATTAAGATTGGGTCTAAGTTCGGCTTTACGCCTAATGTCAAAACGGCCTAAGTTATTAGAAAAGGTATTGTAAACATATGCAAGTATCTCGTTCGACGACTAGAAAGTCAGAAGCAATACCACAAAATGTAAAATCTCGTCATAGTGTTGAATTCTTCCATATATATTCTGATGAAAAAATTGATACTTCTCATAAGGCAAGTATTAATTACGTAAAGTCAGCAATGAAAGCTTGGGACTTTGACTATGATCTTTTGGTGCTTATTGATGATTATAATCCAGACACCCATTCTTTAGATTTGAATGAAGTATTCAGTTACCTCGAAAGCCAAGGTGTTCCACCTACTCACTGGGCCAGGGAGGCTGATATGGTCACAGGCGCTGAGAAGGTATTGGAGTCACTGACGGATAATAAACTCAAGAAGCAATATAGGAAATACATCAAAACGCACCAAAAGTATCCATGCTCACTTTTAACTGCTACATGGTATTTAACTCGACTTGGTAAATTGAGTAACGAAGCTATACAGAGTGTTGATAGTGCGCCTTTTATCCCGTCTAACTACTTGATTAACATTTTGCCTGAATCTTATAAAGATGTAGAGCAAAGAGCTTTAAAGATTATTGCGAGGAGTACGTATAATGATGTTGTTTACCGTATTCAAAATCTATACTACACTTCGAGTGCACACAGAAAACTTGATCTCTTCTAAATTAGCATATGCGAATTGGCAAACACTAGTAATGAAATTACAATAGTGTTGTGTTCACATTTCTCGCCCTGATAATTGGTGTAATTTCACTGGCAATGCTTGTTGCTGGTGGACTCTCGGTGGCAAGAAATCCTGCCAAACAAGAAAATCGCTGGTTCTTTCTTCTCACTTTGACATTAAGTATCTGGGTTCCATTTAATTTTCTAGCCAGCAACTTAATGAAGGATCAATATATAGAACTGTTGGTTCAATTTGATTTTGCAACCGGTATATGGGTGGGATGGTTCTTACTGCAATTTGTTTCGATCTTTTTATGGTCTATGCGAATTTCAACTTCTATTAGTAGATTTTCACGAAATCCCGTGACTGTTGTCCTGTCTTTAGTGGTGAATTTGCTTCTGATGTTGGGCATTTTTACTGGGGAAGTATTTCAAGCTTCTATCCAAGACGGCAAGCTTCTAATTTCAGAGGAAACATTCTACTGGTTTTATACCCTTACTCTTGCAATTTATATACTTGGAGGTCTGATAAATCTTTTGGCCGGCTATACGAAATCAAAAGCTGGTGAGAGAAGTGTTTTAAGCTTTATCTTATTGGGGTTTGGTATAGCAGGAGTGGCTAATATATTGTCCAACATAGTATTCCCGGCCGTTATTTCCACCAGGGAATTAGTCATACAGCTTAATACTATTGGTTATGCAGGCATTTTGCTTTTGGCAATATGTACATTTATAGCTATTACGAGCCACCGCCTTTTTGATATCCATTTGATCGTCGCACGGACTTTAGCATACATACTTGTACTTGTTTCTCTTGCCTTGGTTTATGTAGCTGCTGTGTTTGGCTTTTCCATCCTATTTTTCGATACAGGCGGGATAAGTATTCTCCAACAGTTCTTTTACATCCTACTATCTATATTTTTAGCTCTTTCGTTTCAACCAATTAAAAAGTTTTTTGACAAAATTACTAACCGTCTCTTCTATCGCGATGCCTATAGTACACAGGAGCTACTCGATAAGCTCAATAGTGTGCTAGTCTCTACAATTGAATTAGATACGCTACTTTCGAAAAGTGAAAAAATCATCCAGGACAATTTAAAGGCAGAATTTTGCTTCATTGATATTCGTTACAAAAATCAATTGAGAAGAGCAGCCTATGGACTTGAGACTAGTGAAAAGTTTGACTTGTCCAACGAAGAACTTTACCTTAGTAAAACTAAATCTAAAACTATAGTAACCGACGAGCTTGAGCCAGAATTTCAAAAGCTAAAAAATGACTTGCTAGATAAGAAAATAGCAGTATTAATCCAACTAAAAAGCGCTTCTACAACTACTAAAGGTTCCGGCTATATGATTGTAGGGCCAAAACAAAGTGGCAGTCCTTACTCTCGGCAGGATATAAAAGTCATGAAAATAATTGCTGATGAGCTGGTTATTGCTATACAAAACGCGCTCAGGTTCGAAGA
>CAZGQU010000072.1:0-3791 GCA_964527845.1 uncultured Candidatus Saccharibacteria bacterium
CCACATTCTCAGCTACAGCGCCGCTGCAACCAGCTGGTCTCATCGCAACGCCATTCAACAACACAGTTGGCCGAGTGCTTGGAGCTAATTTTACAAACACTACTAACACCGATGGAGCACCTGAAGATGGTGCCGCTCCAGGTAAAGTAAAAGCTTCGTCAACCGAAAACAAAGAGAGCGTAAAAGTCGAAAATACTAGTGACTCTAACTGGTGGTATTGGTTGCTGGGAGTCGCAGTGTTATTCGCAGCCGGTTACTACGCTTACCGTAATTGGATGCTCAATAAAGCCAAATAAACATATCTAAAACTAAAAACAAGGCCGAGATTATTCTCTGGCCTTGTTTTAGTTACAAAGTTTTTAAGTCTTGTAAATACGATTGGAGTTCGGCGATAGACGCTTGAATATCGTCGAACGCACGGTGGACTTCTTTTTTCTCGAATTCCACGCCGTATTTGCCTTGCATAAGCACCTTCAACGCACTAACATCGAGCATGCGGTAATGCAGTTTCAAATCAAGTGCCGGCCACCAACGCTTGATAAAATTACGATCATTATGAATAGAATTGCCAGCCAAAACCGCTGGCTCATCACCAAACTGAGCTTGCAATAATGCAATCAAATCTTGCTCAACCTGCTCGCTAGTACGGCCGTCTTCTAATTTATCGACAAATTCATCGCGATTTGCCGGAAAATCTTTCCACCAGATATTTTTTTGCATACGCTGCAGCACGAGCTCCCGTGGTTGCGACACCCGCGCCTCATAACTCGCCAGCGTATTAAAATTAAAGTCAGTCACTTCAGCTGCTACTTCTAAAATAACGTCATTTACTGGATCAAGCCCAGTCATCTCTAAATCCACCCAAAACAATTTGGTTGGCTTTATGCTTTTATCTATCATTACAGGTCATTATATAACAAAAACCTAAAATTTCGGCCCATCGAAGCCGGAGTTTTGCACAAGTGATGCTGCGTTTATACCCTGTTAGCTCTTTTCTTTGAAGTCGAGCGCGACGGAATTGATGCAATAATGTTTTCCGTTCGGCGAAGTTGGATCATCAAAATAATGCCCGAGATGGCTACCGCATTTAGCACACATTACTTCAGTGCGGCTCGCGCCGAGGCTATCATCTTGTTGTAAAGCAATCGATGTATTGCTGGCCACTTCACAAAATGCCGGCCAACCAATAAGACCAGGCAAAGTTGATTCAAATTTCGTATCGCTTTTAAACACTACGTTGCCACAGGCAGCACAGTGATAATCGCCCGTTTTCTCGTTCTGCAACAGCTTGCCGCTGAATGGCGGCTCGGTTCCCTTTTTACGCAGAACCGCGTATTGCTCCGGTGTCAGCTCTTTCTTCCACTCTTTATCTGACTTCTGCATATTTCCTCCTCTTGCAAGGACCGTCCTTGTAAGTCTAGATTAGGACTCGTCCTACTCCTTTTTCTTATCGAGCCGGTCGAGGCGCAGGCCTTTCACGACAAAATAAATAACCATTGCAATTGCCATAAACCGAATGAAAGCCTCAGTAAGATCACCAAACATAAATGGTTCGGAATGACTGCCGAAACTAATAGTCGTATTCAACCCGTCCAGCCCCTCCTTGCCAATAATCAAATTGATCGTTGGAACAATCACAGCATTCACGATTTGTGTGACTAATCCGGATGCCGCAGTGCCGATAGCAAGACCGATAGCCAAGCCAACCACACCGCGTTCGCGAACAAAATCAATAAACCCGTTAATTTGTCGTCGGGGTACATCAGTTAGCTCTCGGGTCAAATCATAGCGTGCCTCGCGCTCTTCACGCAGCCTTTGCTTTAACTCCTTTACTTGCTCTGGTGCAGACTTGTGTTTAGCTGCCATTCATCCACTCCTTCTCTTTTCTCTATTGTACCTTGGCTATAAGAGCAAAGCTACTCTTATAGTAGGTGTTACATTTTTTCCGGTGCCGTTATGCCAAGCAGCCACAATCCGGCTTGTAGGGTATCGGCGTAAGCAGCAACTAGCTGCAAACGCTCTGCTTGACGCACATCGCCAATCACACGGTTGTGCTCGTAAAACCGGTTAAATACCTGAGACAATTCGTAGAGGTAGGTACATATATGATGCGGCATGAGCTCATGAACTGCCTTATCGACAACTTCAGTGTACTCGCTGAGCTTCTTGGCTAAGCTACGTTCACCTGTTTCTAATTTCGTGATAGCAATTTCTTGCGCTTCAACTTTACGTAAAATGCTCCGCGCCCGTGCATGAGCGTATTGTAAGTACGGTCCGCTATTACCCTCTAAACTCACCGATTCTTCAGGTTCGTATATCAGGTCTCCGCCAATTCTAGTCTTCAAAAACGCATATTTTATTGCTCCCAGCACCACGGTGTCGTTAGCATCTCGTTCGGACGCACGAACAGCTTCGAAAGTTATATCAATCACTTCGGTTGCTGGAATAATATTGCCTTTACGGCTGCTCATTTTTACACCACCGGCAAGCTTGACCATACCATGTGGTACATAGATAGTTGCAGTCACGAGATCAGGCAAAAACTGTTCAATTGCCTTTAGCACCACTGCCATGTATTGCGCTTGTTCATTTGCTGTTACTACTACAGATCGGTCGAAGTGATAATCGTTTTGTTTGTGTACAATCAAGCCAACCTCTTTAGCTTCGTATGTCGGTATGCCTTCGCGATTGATAAATACGCGGGTATGTAATCCATATTCTTCACCCTTGAATACAATTGCGCCGTCGGACTCTACGAACACATCGCCAATATGTTCTTTGACGAGCTTCAGACCGGTTTCGACAACTTCGCTCTCTGGATAATATTTATCCAACTTCGTGCCTAAACGTGCATAAAATGCATCAAATGCTTCGTAACTCCATTGTCGACATGTCCAGTATATTTGTGCGAACGGCGAATCGTGATCATGTTCGCTATGTACTTGGTACACGCGCTTATTCAGCGTAACTATCTCACTTTTAGCCATTTCATTGGTTTCATAGATGTCGTTACCCTCGGTATACGCTACTGAGAGCCAAGCTGATCGTTCAGCTTCAGGAATATCTTGCAAGCGTTCAGGGTTTTCGCCACCCAGTCGCTGCAAAATTGCCCACATCGTTTTACCAACATGCAGGCCAACGTCACCACCGTAATTCACACGATGTACGTTACCGCCAGCAACTTCAATAAGATTAGCAATTGCATCGCCAACAACCGTAGTGTAAACGTGTCCGGCGTGTAACATCTTAAAGGGATTCGGGTCGGAATATTCAGCAACCACCTGCTGACCTTTGTATATTTGAGCAATTTGACTGTCACGCAATTGGCTAATCAATGTCGTGTCAGTAAGGCGAATGTTAATAAATCCAGGGCCGGCTATAGATGCCTCAGCGATTTTATCGTGTTTTTGCAGTTCTTCGGTAATTGCTTCGGCGATTTCGCGCGGGTTTTTGCCAAGTTGTTTTGCAAGCTGCATTGCTATATTGGTTGCATAATCGCCAAATTGTTCATCGGGCCGCGTCAGCTCTACTGACACATCAGTATCGAACAAATTTTTGGTAGCCACAGCGACTGCCGCCTCAAGTTCTTGTCTCATTATGTTAGGATTATACCGCGTATTGCTTCGATAGAACAGATTAGACCTTGGGATTTCGACGGACTGCAATCAAAAGGTGCCGGCCGCTGTAATACAGTGCCGTCAAAAGCACAAAAAATATCGCCGTCGTGATAAACACCTGGGGGTGCGCCGTTGGGCGCAGCAAAATCTCTGATAAATCAAATAAGATACCGG
>CAZGQU010000073.1:0-3741 GCA_964527845.1 uncultured Candidatus Saccharibacteria bacterium
GGATTAGCATTAGTAAATTCACCAATAAGCCCCTCGTTGTAATTACCGCCTGGCGCAGGTTTAAGAGTTTGATAATAATTGCTGAGCGCCCTAGTTTGCGCCAAAACACAGCCCGAAAGCAATATTACTAAAAGTATCCATACCGCCACGAAGCGCCGTACACGTACAAGATGGTGCAAGCGGCGAAAGAATAATACATCAAGCCGCCGCTCAGCATGTGAACCCATTGTTTCGACTTGTCGCCGGCGCATACGCAAACGGCGGCGGAACCGTAGTCTGGTAGCTCGACCTATCATACGTAGCAGTTTACGTGATAATGCCCATTATCAGCGAAAGCGCAAACACAATCGTCGTAATAATACATATCTGAAATATTGATTTGTCAGTACCACGCCGCGTGGTATTGACTTCACCGCCACCGCCTAAACCTGCGCCTAAAGAGGCACCGCGTGTCTGAACCAACACAAGCAGCACAATGAGTAGCGACGAAGCAATTGTAATGTAATTCCAAAAACTCATAAGTTTATCTATCCTCCAAAATGGCTGTTACTAAATAGTTTACCAGTCCGATAATCATTCCAGCAAGCATCGCCCACCATATATTACTCACGTGCAGCGGCTCATAAATTTTGCTGGCGAGCATAATCATCAGTCCATTAATGACGATCATAAATAGGCCGAGTGTAAACAAAATTGCCGGCAAAGAAAACACTACGACAATCGGCTTAAGGATCGTATTGAGTATTGCCAGCACCAGTCCACCGAGCACCACAGCACTCAATCGGTTTTCAAGAGCAATACCGTCGCTTAATAAACCGGCTGCAATCCATAATCCTAGTCCCGAAACAAGCCAACGAATTAAAAATCGGTGGGCAAATCCCGGTGCACGCTGAGTTGTATCTGGCATATCTTAGATTAATTGTAGGCTACTCTAAGCTCGTCGGCAAGGCTCGTGAGAGGATGTCGATGCCCTCTGCCGTAATGCGCACATCGTCTTCAATGCGAACGCCGATTGCTTCTTCGGGTATATAAATGCCTGGCTCAACAGTAATTATCATATCTGGCTCGAGCGGCCGGTTGCGTTCGCCGACGTCATGGACATTTAGCCCTAAATGGTGCGACACAGCATGGGGATAATATGTGCGCACTGACTCAGTATCTATGATTTTAATCAGCCCTAACTCACGTAATTTTTCGCCCATATATTGCTCGATTGCAACTTCCAGCTCAGCCATAACCACACCGGGCTTTAGTAGCGAGAGCGCATACGCTTGGACTTCCTGCACCGCTGCGAATACTTGGCGTTGCCTCCTGCTTGGTGTGCCAAGCGCATAGGTACGGGTAATATCTGCTGCATAGTGTTCAACTTCTGCACCGACATCAAGCACTACTAATTCATTGCTTGCTAGCGGCGCATTATTCGCCAAATAATGAATAGTTGTAGCATTGACGCCACCGGCAACTATCGGATCAAAGGCATGTCCGCTTGCACCACGCTTCCTGAAGCCGCGGCTAAGCTCAGCCTCCAGCTCATATTCGTAGGCATACTTTGCACGATTGCTTGGCCGCATCAACTCACGCAATGAATCAGCCGTAATATCGATAGCTGATTGAATTGCCTTAACCTCCTCTGGCTGTTTTACCATTCTGAGCCGCGCCAAATGCTCGCTAATATCGAGTAGCTCGATATCGTTACTATATTTTTTAAGTTTTCGGATCAAGGCGGCACGCGCTGGGTTTGCGTAAAATCCAAGACTGTCAATATAAGCTGGTGGCGCAGCAATTGTTGCCACATGCTTTACGCGACTCAAACGTGCATTTAGTTGCTTCCAACCATCTTTTTGCGAAAGCACAGTTTGTATGCCGGATCGGCGCGATAATGTTTCAGCCTCGAGCTGTCCATCAAAAGCCGCTCGCACGCCCTCGCGAAACGGCACAATTAAATATTCCTTATCTTTATCGAGTACCAATACAATATCGGATTCATCAATTCCCGTCAGATACCAAAAGTTTGGGTCCTGCTGAAACGGGAAAGTCGTATCACCACTGCGCTGCAATTGTCCATTCGCCGTGATAACAACAGGTGCCGTGCCCATAAAAAGCTCTCGCAAACGTGCGCGATTACTCACAAAAAATTCTGTCGAAAAGTGGCTCTCCATATCAGCCTACCAGTATATCAAATTATGCACTCTGATTAAGCATACACTTGCAAATCTTGGATGTTAGGAAGAAAATACCAAAAAGGAGTTAGTTATGAGCGAGAAATTAGCACAAGAACACGGATATACTATCGGCCGTATGGGCCTAAAGATTCCTGAGCTCGAAAGCCTTATCGATGCAGAACGGAGCTATAACGTCAAAGCTATTGACAGATTTTTCAAAAAAATTTATGAGCTAAACTACATTAGCCGTACATATAATGAGTATGAATTCATTATTCCGGCAGAGCATAATAAACATCAACTTATATTTAGAACTTGCCTCAGCTCCACCGAAGTTACCCACCCAGAGCAAGCACGCAAACATCTTCTGAACCACAGATTATGTATCCCACCTCGAGAAAATGGAGAATTCACAGAAATTATTCTCGAGTACAACAAAAATGAAAAATTTGATGAGGATAAATCTGGTAGCCTTTATGACACAATTATAAATGCTTCTTTTATGGGAAGGTCCCTTCGCGTGGGTGCGCATGATAGTAAGCTCTGGAGCTATAATGAGACATTGTATATACACAACGAACAACCTTTGAGCGTTATCCAGCAACGAGATATAAAACAACTTTTTGAACATACCGCTGTTAAACACGCCCTCGAAGAAACTGTGCAACTACTGTCTTAAGGTTCTTTTTTGAGCGGGCGGAGGTATTGCTTAAGGATTGTGGCCCTTTTTGTGCCAACTACTTTTTCGATCTCCCAGTCACGGGCTTGCATTACGCCGCGTACGCTACCGAATGTTTTTAGTAATTTTTTGCGGGTTGCCGGTCCTATTGTCGGAATATCATCTAGCATACTAGCAGTTTGGCGCTTGGTTTTAAGTACCGAATGATAGCTGACCGCAAAACGATGGCTTTCATCACGAATTCGCTGTAATAATTTCACTACATTCGTACTTTTAGGTAGGTTTACCAACATAAAGTCATCACTTTCCGATAGGTAGCCGCCGAGCCGGTGAAGCTCACCGTCATCCAGCGTTACATTTGAACGCCCCTTGGCAATAACAATCTGTTCTTCGCGCTTTGCTAGCCCAATGAACGGTATATTCTGACACCCCTGTTCGTCACCTGCTTTTATAGCCGCATCTAGCTGGCCTTTACCGCCATCGATCAACACCACATCTGGCTTGCTCCAGGCTTTGATGTTCTTTTCGCTTAAACGGCGCTTCAACGTTTCGTTCATGTTATAAAAATCGTTATTGTGGTCTTTTTTTGTCTTAAATTTGCGATACTCACCCTTGTTGCTTACGCCGTTGGTGAACACAACCATACTTGCAACAACATCCGTACCTTGCTGATGGGAAATATCATACCCTTCAATCCGCTGCGGAAATTTATCCAACTTTAATATATTCACCAGCTCATTCAGGGCGTGGTCTTTACTAATATCTAAAAACTCTTTGTCGCTGAAAATAATTTGCCGGCTCAGATTTTTCAGTGCCGTCAGCTGGTTACGAAGCCGTGCCGCCTTTTCAAAATCTTGCATTTTTGCGGCCGCTTTCATTTCCTTTTCCAGCTCTTTGATA
>CAZGQU010000074.1:0-3728 GCA_964527845.1 uncultured Candidatus Saccharibacteria bacterium
ACCAACATGTGGGTGAACGAGATCCTGAGAATGTTGACGCAGCTGGTACCGCGTACAGAATTATGCGGCAACGACTAGGCTACGGCCGCCCGGTAGTAGTTGATGATGCGAAGCAGTTGATGCGCTATATCGAATGGTTTGACTGGACTCCTGGTCCACAACCACTCAAACATACCTTTGGCGTACTGGCACTTCGCTGTTTTCCGGACTACGAAGCCGCAGATACTAAAACAATTTCATCGTAAGTAAACAGCCATAAAAACTAAATTAGCACTCTTGACGCCAGAGTGCTAATTAGCGTATTATAAAGTTATATGTTGGTGATATTTCCGCAATAACACTTACTGAGCAACTCGGCGGATTATATCAACAACTTAGGCATAGCGACAATGAAAAATCCCGCCATTTTTGGGCGAGAAAGGTGGTATAAGAAAGATATGATGCCAAACAACCCTGACTTCAATGAATTCAAACAACATCTTACGAATAATGCGCACGGTAGTTTGCGTAATGCGGATGAAATTGCCCGGGGATTAGGCAGTGCTTACATTGGCACTGAGCATCTTCTGCTAGGCGTACTGGCGCAAGATACTAGTATGGCTGCCAAGCTATTGGAGGGTGCAGGGATTACCTTAGATCGAGCACGCTTGGCATTGAACTTGACGCCAAAAGCGCTGGTTATCAACATGGGTGCGAAGGGCTTAAGTGAAACTGCCAAATTAACACTTAAAATGGCGTATGACGTTGCCCAAGATTATAATCAAGAATTCTGCGGCACAGAACATATCCTCTATAGTATCTTGAGCCAAAAGAATGCCCGGGCCACTATTCTGCTGCGCGACATGAATGTAGATGTTGACGTGCTGATGGGCGAGCTTGAGCGTTTCCTAAATCGTCAGCAGTTCGAAGAAACCGGCGTTGGAGCTGACGGCCGACCGCGCCGAAGTGGACGGAAAGGCCGCAAAACGGCACTGGACTTTTATGGTACGGACCTGACGGCACAAGCCCGCGAAGGCAAGTTGGATCCGGTAATTGGACGAGAAAATCAAATTCGCCGTATGATTACGATATTAAACCGTCGTTCTAAAAATAATCCAGTGCTTATCGGTGAGCCTGGTGTTGGTAAAACCGCGATCGTTGAAGGGTTAGCACAGCGGATAGCAACCGAAGATGTACCAGATAGTTTACTTGATAGACGGGTCGTAATGTTAGATTTGGCTGCTATGATAGCGGGAACCAAATATCGCGGCGAATTTGAAGAACGGCTGAAAAAAGTCATGAATGAAATTGAATCGGATCGGCGCACTATTGTATTTATCGATGAACTGCATTTGATTGTAGGTGCCGGTGCTGCTGAAGGTGCAATGGATGCTGGAAATATCCTAAAGCCAGCTCTAGCACGCCGCAAAATTCAATTGATTGGTGCGACTACCACCGATGAGTACAGTAAACACATTGAAAAAGATGCTGCTCTGGAACGCCGCTTACAACCAGTACTAGTGCCGGCCGCAACTAACAGTGAGACTCTCGCGATACTCAAAGGTCTCCGTAAGCATTATGAAGATTTCCATGGCGTTAAAATTAGCGATGAAGTGCTTGAGGACACGGTAGCGCTTGCCGATAGGTACATTAATGACCGCTATATGCCTGATAAAGCAATAGATTTGCTAGACGAAACAGCAGCACATCTACGAGTTGATAAGGGAAAGACTCCACCAGAAGTCCGCCGACTCCAGAAGGAGCTAAAGTTGGTGAATACGCGAATTGATGATGCTGTCGATAGCGAGGATTACGAGCGTGCTGCCAAAGAAAAAACTCGGGCTAGCCAAATAAATGACGAGCTTGCCAAAATGCATGCTAGCGGTAAAGCAGGCAAGCGGCTGACGGTGACGAGTGATGATATTGCCGAAGTAGTGTCGCGTATGACTGGTGTACCTGTCGGTAAAGTTATCCGTGCAGAGGCAAAATACTTAATTAATCTAGAAAAAAGCATCGGCAAACATATTATTGGTCAACACGAAGCTGTAGCGGCCGTTTCGCGAGCAGTACGCCGCAACCGCTCAGGCATTGGTAGCGGCAAGCGACCAATTGGCTCATTCATATTCTTAGGGCCTACAGGTGTTGGTAAGACCGAACTTGGTCGTGTGCTGGCGCGTGAATTCTTTGGCAGTGATGAGGCGCTGATTAAAATCGATATGAGCGAATTTGGGGAGCATCACAATGTATCAAGGCTAGTGGGTGCGCCAGCCGGGTATGTTGGCTACGATGACGGTGGCCAATTAACCGATAAAGTGCGTCGCCAGCCATACAGCGTGGTGTTATTCGACGAAATCGAAAAGGCACATCCTGAAACTTTCAATATGCTTTTGCAAGTGCTTGAAGATGGATACTTGAGCGACGCCAAGGGTCGTAAGATCGACTTTACAAATTCCATCGTCATCATGACAAGTAATATTGGAGCCGAGAAATTACAGCGTGAAGCAAATTTCGGTTTTCAAGCGCGCAACGCCGGAGACATGAAGGACCTCGATAGTTTGCATGAAAGTAATAAAGATAAAGTGCTAGACGAACTCAAAAAATCAATGCGTCCAGAGCTTTTGAACCGGATCGACAAGATTATCGTCTTCCGGGCACTCACCAAGAAAGACATTTTTAAAATTATCGACTTACAGCTAGATGATTTGCGCGAGCGTTTGCAAAAAAAAGGCTTGGGTTTGCAGTTTACGGCTGCTGGCAAGCAGTACTTGCTCGAAAAAGGATATGATGCTAAAAACGGTGTTCGGCCATTACGTCGGTTAATTCAAGACACCGTTGAAGACCATATCGCATTGCAACTTTTGGACGATAAATATACAACTGGAGACATTGTGCAGGTCACGACTCACCAAGGTGAGCTTACGTATTCTACCAACGCAGAGTAAAGCACTGCTATACTAAGCATATGCTACCGTATACGCCGCATCGCCGCTCGTTATGGCCACGCATCCTGCTACTCGTCGTGCTTACGATTGTTGCAATTATATTGTGGCAACGCCAACCGATTGCCGATTGGTGGCAGTTACGTGCCTATGCGCCGCCGAGTGAAATAAATACTCTTGCCGATCAGACCACGATGACCGATGATGCTCGGCGAATATTTTACATTTACCATCCGAGCATCGAAGAAAGTGCCAAGTTTAACGAACATTGCGACATTGGTGAGTTCACGATTGTACTTGGTTGCTATGTCAGTGGCAGGGGTATTTATATATTCCGTGTTAACGATCCGCGCCTGGAGGGCATAGAAGAGGTGACCGCCGCTCATGAGATGCTTCATGCAGCATACGAGCGACTTTCTTCTAAGGAACGAAAACGAGTTGATAGACTTACAAAGCAAGCGTTTCAGCAGCTCACCAATGATCGTATACGCCAAACGATTGAACAGTACCGCCAAAAAGACGCCAGTGTGGTTCCTAACGAGCTTCACTCTATACTCGGTACTGAAGCTGCTGCTTTGCCGACCGAATTAGAGGCGTATTATAAGCGTTATTTTACTGATCGGTCAGCTATCGTTGGATTTTCTGCGCGGTACGAAGCTGCTTTTAGTGAGCGCAAAGCTCAGGCCGACGCATTTGAACAGCAACTTTCATCATTGAAAACAGATATCGAAGCCAAGAAGAAACAATTAAGTGAAGAGGAAAATAATTTGCAAACTGAATACAAGGTACTCGAATCATCACGTGAGAGTA
>CAZGQU010000075.1:0-3685 GCA_964527845.1 uncultured Candidatus Saccharibacteria bacterium
TCGTTTTAATGTGCACAAGCTAGGTACCTCGAACTTCGAGGCACCTGGGTCTATGCACGTTTAGCGAATGCCTAGCTTTTTCTTTAGGTCCAAATATGCTTGGCCGTCTTGAGCAGCAATGTACTTAAGCAGGCGCTTGCGCTTACCTACCAGCTGTAACATACCGCGTCGGGCTGCAAAATCCTTTTTGTTGACCTTTAGATGTTCAGTCAACTCCTTGATACGCTCAGTTGCTACTGCAACTTGCGTTGCAGCCGAGCCAGTATCGTTCTTATGAAGTTGTACCTTCGTAATTATTGCTTGTTTTTTCTCTTGAGAGATCATCCACTTCCTTAATGATTAATTTGTAAGAGATTGATGGCGCTTAGGAAGTATTCTAGCACAGTTTTATCTGTTATGCAAGCTCGTTGTTGCCCGTGCATTCTGGCCATAACTGCTCTACAATTAGATATATAGAAGAAAAGCTAAAACTGCTTCTTGGAGGAGAATATGGAATTTCAACGCATTCAAGATTACCAGCCGGTTGTGGAGTATCTTGTGCAAGCGATTAATAGTCGGCTGAGCGAAGGGCAAAAAGTGCTTTGGCTCGTACCTGGCGGTTCGGCTATTTCTATTGCTGCGGATGTGAGTAAACAGCTGCATGTGCCTGAGGACGGCCAACTTATCGTTACGTTAACCGACGAACGCTATGGCCCTGTCAATCATCCGGACTCAAATTGGCTACAGCTTGCGAGCGCCGGCTTTCAAGTTGCAAATACTAAAGAATTGACAGTGCTTCATAATAAGTCGCTTGAAGAGACGGTCAGTGACTACGCTGATGCGCTGGAAACTGCCCTACTAGGCGCAGACTTTCGGATTGGCCTGTTCGGTATGGGCGCCGACGGACATACTGCCGGTATTTTACCGGGTAGCCCGGCAGTGAACGAACAGCGGCTGGCAAGCGGCTATGCGGCGTCTGACTTTACCCGCCTTACTATGACCTTCCCAGCGATCATGCGGCTTGATCAAACAGTGGTATATGCCATGGGTGCAGGTAAAAAGCCAGCGCTCGAGAACTTGCAGCGTGATATACCACTTGCTGTACAACCCGCCCAAATTCATAAAAAAGTTAGTAGGTGTACAATATTTAATGACCAGATAGGAGAGGAGTAAAGGGTTTTTATTTATGAAGATCGCAATCGCCGGCCTCGGCCGCATGGGTATGCAAATTGCCCAAAAATTAACAGAGGACAATCACGAAGTTGTCGCTCATAACCGCTCAAATAATAAAGTCGACGAAGCGGTTACCTTTGGTGCAACTGCTGCTTATGAAAAGTCAGATGTTACACAGGCATTCGAAGGCGAACAGGCAATCGTATGGTTAATGGTACCGGCTGATGTTGTAGAAGATGAGCTTAACGAATGGCTGGCACTTTTACCAAGCGGCAGTATCATTATAGACGGTGGCAATACCGATTTTCGCCACACTCGTGAACACGCCGAACTTGTTGCGAGCAAAGGTTCTGTACTGATTGATGTTGGTACCAGCGGTGGCGTATGGGGATACAAGAACGGCTTTTCTATGATGGTAGGGGGTGACAAAATCGCATATGAGAAGATTGAGCCAGTCCTGCAAACCTTAGCTAAACCAAGTGGCGCCTATCAATTCTTTGGCGAACCTGGTAGTGGCCACTATGTCAAAATGGTCCATAACGCCATTGAATACGGTATGATGGAGTCGCTCGCCGAAGGCTACCGTATGCTCAAGGAAGGTCCTTATAAGACGCTCGATTTAGCTGCAGCTGGCGAAGTCTGGCAACACGGCAGTGTGATTACTTCTTGGCTCAATGAACTTACACGTGATGCATTGCGCGAAAATCCCGAGCTTGATGGTATTGATGGTTTTGTAGCGGAATCCGGCGAAGCGCGCTGGACGCTCGAAGCCGCTAAAGAGAGGAATATCCCCTTGCCTGCTATTCAAACTTCTTTCGATGTTCGGCTGGCATCGCAAAAAGGTGAGATTAATTTCGCCACTAAATTACTCGCAGCGATGCGCAATAAATTTGGCGGTCACGAGCTGAACAAATCATGAATCCTGAACGCGCCCAACCTGGTCCCGCAGCTTTCGTAGTCTTTGGTATTACCGGTGATCTAGCCAGCCGCAAATTATTACCGGCGCTGTATCAACTTTTCAAAAGCAATTTGCTACACGAAAAAACTGCCATAGTTGGTACTAGTCGCCGGAAAATCAGCGTCGACGAGCTGCTTGATAGAGTCGAAGTTTGTGTGCTCGAAGAACAAAATGTCTGCGACCCTAAAGTTATGCAGCGACTCAAACAGGCTCTTCACATGGTGCAGCTCGACCCAAGTTCGGACCATGACTACCAAAATCTCGGAAAATTTTTAGACCAGCTGGAAGACAACTATGGTCAGTGTATGGACCGATTGTATTATCTATCAGTTCCGCCTGAAGCTTATAACGAAATCGTCCGTAACCTCGGTCGGCATAAGCTCAACGCGAGCTGCCGACACGACCAAGCAATTTCGCGCCTGCTTGTCGAGAAACCATTTGGTCATGATCTCGCATCAGCTAAAGCGCTTTTTTCGCATACTCAGAAATATTTCCACGAAACCCAAGTATTTTTAATTGATCATTATCTTGCCAAGGAAACGGCCCAAAATATCCTGACATTTCGGCGGCACAACCCAATATTTAACGAAACCTGGGACGGTGCACGCATCGAGAGTATTACCGTGCGCGCATACGAAAAAATTGGCATCGAAGGTCGGGCACAATTTTATGAATCTACTGGAGCACTACGCGATTTCGTCCAAAGTAATCTGTTGCAATTACTTGCCCTCGTAACCCTAGAGTTGCCAAAAAATTACGAAGAAGGACCATGGCTGCACGCTGCAAAATATAAACTTCTGCAATCTGTTAGTTTGCCAAAGGGCAGTTTGCTGCACGTCGTTCGCGGCCAATATGCCGGCTATCTCGATGAAGCCGGTAATCCGCAATCACATACCGAAACTATTGTTCGTTTACCACTGAGAATCAAAAACAAACACTGGCGAAATACGGAGATTACAGTCGAAACCGGTAAAGCGCTGGCTGATAAACAAACTGATATAACTGTTACTTTCAAAAGTAGTATCACCGATGACACAAACAAGCTTATTTTTCGCATTCAGCCAAACGAAGGTATCGATTTGAAATTAACGGCCAAACAGCCGGGCTTTGAAAACGCCGTCGAAGATGTTGATATGGCATTCAGCTATCAAAATGCGTTCGGCAATGGCAGCGGCGCCCATCCTGATGCCTACGAACGCGTACTGATCGACGCCACTAAAGGCGACCGTAGCTTATTTACTGCAAGTCAGGAGGTTATTGAATCATGGCGTATTTTAGAGCCTATTCAAAAAACCTGGCACAGTAAAGGTGACGCCAAAGATATGGTGCTCTATCAACGCGGTGTCGAAGCAAGCACTATTCAACTGCCAAATCAGCCGGTAAAAGCTGCAAGCTAGCAGTAATATCTTCGGCAGTTTTATTCCGAATATCAATTGCGTGCGTTATATCGAATTGCCCGACGTGCGTGCGCCGCAAATCAGTCATGTAGGCGCCAGTGCCAAGGTGTTTGCCAATATCTTCGACGAGTGCCCGGATATAGGTGCCGCTGGATACGTTGGCCGTAAACCGCATATA
>CAZGQU010000076.1:0-3666 GCA_964527845.1 uncultured Candidatus Saccharibacteria bacterium
CCAGCTAGCCAATCACCAAGCCATCTTGTTTTGTACGTACTATTGGCCGCCGGGTTTTGGCTACTTGGCGAAGCGATTTGGCGCGTTGCCCAATACTTTATGATTGTCTACGAGACCCGCGGTATCGAAAATCTGTACAACGATGCGATGCGTTTTCTGGCTGCTAAAAATATTGATTTTTTCAATAATAATTTTGCCGGATCGCTTACTAAAAACGTAAGCGGCTACGCCCGTAATTTTGAGCGGTTTACAGATACCCTATCCTTTAATATTAGCGCCAATATCATACCAATAGTATTTGCCTGCTTTGTGTTATGGCGCTATTCGCCATGGATAGTCGCGGTTTTGCTCGGCATGATGGCAATTACCGTTTTGCTTGCATTTCCGCTTATCAAGAAACGTAGCGAACTTGTTGCAATGCGCGAAACAGCTAGCACCCAAGTAGTCGGACATATTGCCGATGTCATTGGCAATATTCCGACAGTGCGCGCTTTTGGCAATGAAAAGCAAGAGCTTGTCGCCCATGCGGATAATACGCGTAAGTTCATCAAAAGGATGACTGATTCATGGCATTATCAAAACTTCCAGGTAGATTTTGTGCTTTCGCCGATGTATGTACTTACAAATGCTTTAGGACTTATGGCGGTCATTTTGCTTATCAATGAACCTTTGTCCGGCGGCGCAATCATCGTGACCTTCACCTACTTTGCAACTGCAACGCGAGCAATGTGGGAGTTTAACCAAATCTACCGACACCTTGAAACTAGCCTGACAGAAGCCGCCCAATTTACACAATATTTACTGAATGACGAGACAATCAAAGATACTTCAAACCGAAAGCTGCAGGTAACAAACAGTCAAATTACCTTTGATGAGGTAACTTTTGCTTACAAAGATAAATCAGACGACGAAGTGTTTAATAACCTTTCGATCGCTATTGAGCCGGGCGAGAAAATTGGTTTGGTCGGTAAATCAGGTAGCGGTAAAACTACCATCACCAAGCTACTGCTTCGCTTTATGGACATCGACAGCGGACGCATATTGATAGACGACCAAAATATTGCGAACGTAACGCAAGAAAGTTTGCGCCATGCAATCAGCTATGTGTCGCAGGAGCCAATACTATTCCATCGCACACTTGAAGACAACATAAGGTACGGCAAGCAAGACGCTTCGCGCGAAGCAGTGATTAAAGCTGCCAAAAGCGCTCACGCGCATGAGTTTATTCAGAACTTGCCGCAATGCTACGACACATTGGTAGGAGAACGAGGAGTGAAACTGAGCGGTGGCCAACGGCAGCGTGTTGCAATTGCCCGCGCTATGCTTAAAGACGCCCCAATACTCGTGCTTGATGAGGCTACTTCGGCACTCGACAGCGAAAGCGAAGCGCTTATTCAAGACGCCCTCTGGAAATTAATGGAAGGCCGCACCGCTCTTGTAATTGCGCACCGGCTCAGTACCATCCAAAAAATGGACCGAATTATCGTGCTTGATAAAGGCAAGATTGTTGAGCAAGGCAGCCACAAAGAACTGCTTAAACTTAGTGGCACCTATGCTAAATTATGGGCACACCAAAGCGGCGGATTTATCGAAGAATAGGCTATTTCTTTTCGGGGTTGTGGCCTTGGTCCTTGTCTTCGAATTCTTTTTTACCGCCTGGACGAATTTCTTCTTCCTGAGTGCCCTCTTCGGCAGTGCTTTCATTCTCGGATTCTACATCTGTTTCGTCGCCTGGTTCGGCATCACCGCCTGCTGCATCATTGGCTGCCGCCAAAGCACTTGGTTCAAATACTGTTGCAATTGCTGTGGATTCTTCGGTCTTAACTGTTACATTTGCTGGCACAATTAAGTCGGCAACTGTGACGCTATCGCCCACTCCTTCTAGCTTTTCAGCTGGCACGTATAATACGTCCGGCAAATCTTTTGGCAGCGCCTCTACTTCGACCGTCTCAGCGTTATGCAACACTATAAGTCCAACTTTTTCAGCTGGCGTACCTTCTTCGTCTTCGGCGTATTGAATGCGTACAGGCACTTCAGCAGTTACTGTTTGATTAGCATCAACTGCATTGAAAACGATATGCGTAATAGTATTTTTGCGCGGCTCAAAACTCACATCCTTAATAAGTGCGGTATATGTTTTGCCGCCTGCTTTAAGTTGCACTGGATGGTGTTTGCCGGCCGATGTGAAAATTTTATACACTTCCTGGTACGGACCCTGGACAATGATAGAATCTTTGCCATGATCGTGAATCACTCCTGGGATTTGACCCTCTCGCCGTAGTCGGTTAAGGCCTTTACCCACCGTTTCGCGAATTGCTACATCTAAACTAATGGTTTCTTGTGACATGCGTTCCCCTCTCTGAGCCTGAAATCAGGTTCGTTTATTAACATCCCACGTACTCTTATTATACCAAAGATAAGCGGTTAGTTGTGGTAGAATGAATCCTAGTGAAACCCCTCAAGGTATACCGAGAATATATAAAAATTGTTTTTTTTATTTTGCTTCTGGCGCTACTTTTTGTAGTGCTCCATAAACAAGTTAGTATCGATCGAATATTTGCAGCTGGCGGTGTATTGGCGTTGGCGGCAACTATTTTTGCAGAGACTGGCTTGCTGATTGGGTTCTTTTTACCTGGTGACACATTATTATTCGCTGCTGGTTTTTTTGCCGGCCAAGATAAGCTTGATATAGTTACGACGATTATAGCGCTTTTTGTTGCTGCAGTTGCCGGAAATATGGTTGGCTATGAAATTGGGCGGCGAAGTGGACCACGTTTATTCAATAAACCTGATTCGATATTCTTTCACAAAGACAATGTAGACAAAGCACAGGCCTTCTTTAAGCGACATGGCGGCAAGACAATCATTTTCGCACGGTTCATTCCGGTAGTTCGTACTATTGCTCCGCCGCTAGCCGGAGCAGGCAAAATGAATTACATGCAGTTTATGATCTATAACCTTATCGGCGCGGTCTTGTGGGTGCCAGGCATAACGCTTATAGGGTATTGGGCGGGCAAAGCGCTTGGCGAATATATTGATATTGATAAATATATACTCCCTGTAGTACTGCTTGCTACCTTTGCCACGTTTGGTGTTAGTTTTTGGCACGTGCTGCGCGATCCAATTAGCCGCCAAAAACTCAAAGAAAAATTTACCAGCCTCAAACACGACGTGTAAGACCCTTGGTGCGCCCACCCTTCAACAACACTTTTTTATTCGCCCAAAACCAGCCGTAAACGTCCGGCAGGTGCTGGGTCTTTGCTGAAGCGATATGATTGCGAAACGGCCCGTCCTTCTACAATTTCTGCCAAACTTTCGTGTACAGCATATCCGGCCATAAGCTCGATGGTTTTGGTTTGTGCCCTGCGTCCATGCGCAATATAACGGTATAGTTTGTTATCTTCAAGCGGCAGTGGTGGAAACGTCGTAAACAAAGGGTTCAGGGCCTCAAGTCTATTATAATTTTCAGGGCTGTAATAAGGATCGCATGTCTTGTTTACAATTTTTTCGATATGCGGATACGCTTGAGAGTGGCGATACTCTACTTTCATCAAGTCGCCCCGGAGGTCGGGCGGATTGCACGACTTTATAATCCGCGCAAGACTGTTCCACATCAGCTGCTCAGCTCCCACGACTAGTATTTCTCTATTTTTTTCACTTGTAACT
>CAZGQU010000077.1:0-3642 GCA_964527845.1 uncultured Candidatus Saccharibacteria bacterium
GCGCTTATGAGCCAAGATACCTACAAACCAGAACGAGCAGAGGCGGTTGTGCGGCAGTCCGTATCGAATCCTGTGAAAGAGTGGAGCACGAAAACAATGATTGATATTCTTGCTGCAGCTTCGACAGACAACATAGAAGTACTTGAGCATGGAGACACTGCGACTGGCGGTCATGAAGAAACACTCGTTGTTTGGAATAATATCCCAAATACAACTGTCGATCGAGATCGATTGCTGAAAGATGGCTATAGCATGGTATTTATAGTAGATGCTTGGTATATTGATGATTTAGCCACTGCCGCCGCACGTGGCCCAGAGGCGGTCGAACAGCGTGAATTACTAAAACATGCCATGGTGGCGTACCAACTTGGTACTTATATGACGCTTGGTGATGGATCGCATCGTATAGCGGTCATTAATCAAAATTAATACTGCTCATGCCATTTTGTTTGTAATTAGTTGTAAATCTAGTATGCTATAGCTATATAAACAAACGGAGGGTTTTAATGTTTACAAAACAAAAGGTTGCCATGTTGGTGGCTGAGTTTCTTGGTGCCAGCGTACTAACATTAGCGTTTTTGGCGGTGCTGGCTTCTAATGTCGGTATTGCCTACTTCACTGCTTTTGGTGCTGGTGTAGCGTTATTAGTCGCGGTACTGCTTTTTAATAATGTGTCTGGTGGTTTGTTCAATCCTGCTATGACAATCGGTCTTTGGACTGTGCGTAAAATTGCAACCTTACAGATGATCCTATTTGTTGCAGTACAATTGCTCGGTGGCCTCGCTGCCTATTATCTGTTTTCTTATTTGTCAACAGTTGATTTGGGTACCGCTACCAGCTCGTTGACTGAATACAAATCAACGGTATTAGTCGCTGAGGTTGTGGGTGCTGCTGTGCTTGCTATGGGCTATGCCGTAGCAACCTACCAAAGGCTTGACACGACCCTTAAAGCAGTTGTTGTCGGCGGTGCATTTGCCATCGGAATTATCATAGCTTCAACCGCTTCAGCTATGGCTTTCTTAAATCCAGCAATCGCTATGGGTGCACAAGCATGGACTTGGGGTACTTTTGTGCTTGGTCCGGTCTTAGGCGCAATTATTGGCTTTAACCTGTATGGTCTATTGTTTGCTGCGAATGGTGGTGTTGTTGGAGCGGGTACGTCTACAGCTGCACCGGCTGCGGCTGTAAAAGTAAAGCGCGTTACAACTAAAAAGAAAGTTACCAAGGTTCGCAAAAAATAATCGCGTAACCTGATAAAAAACTACCGCTGCAACATGGCGGTAGTTTTTATTTTGGTTAAATATTGCCGTTTAGAAGATCTTCTTCAAATTTTTTGATGCCAGTTAGGCTGACGCTGTAGATGCTGGTATCCGGAAAATTCAAGCTTTGTACGTGTTGCCACATAGCAGTAAGCAGTTGAATGACTCGTTTCTCTTCTGAGGTATCAAAATGTAGCTCTAACGTATCGATGCGCTTTGCATTATTCGGTTCGATAAATTCTAATCGGCCGGAAGTAACCGTATATCCGGTGTAGCTGGGCGAATGTTCAATGAGTAATTTATAGCAATACAACTGCCGTTTATAGGCATGAAGCTTGGGGTCGCTTAGCCACTTTGAAAAACTCTTACCAGTTTTATAGTCGACGACAGTAATAGTTTTATTTTGGGCGTCAATTTCTAGCCGGTCTATTTTGCCGGACAACTGCATATTATCGACAGAAATTTCTTCGCTTCTAAAACTTACTTCGGCTTTATCGCCAGGTTTAAAAATTTTACTGCGCTGCGATAGATATGTTGTTAAGGCTTTGTTTCCACGTTCAATCTCAATCGCGGCTTGATCGGCTGTAAAATTCTGATGCTTTATTTGACCTTCAAAAACGTTCAGTATGTCATTCGTATCTGGCAAAGTGCCTGTCTTGTCGGTCTGATGCTGCATCCATTCTAGTGTTTCGTGTATGGCATTACCAAACTGACCATCAGTGTTTGGTGCAGTTGGAAAATGAAGCAATGTGTTGAAGAAAAATGCTCGCGGACCATTATACATAAGATCCAAAAAGGTATTAAGATGAGTCGGGCTCAGCCGGTATGCTTTTAGACGGTGTTGCAAAAGTGAGCCAAGTTGTTGGTTTTGCAGGCTGGTTGCGTGGCGGCTTTGCCAGTTAAGCTCTAATAATTGCTGAGCTGGAGCTGATGAGCTGTCCGCTATGACTGGGCGTGCATGTTCAGGAAGTACGTACGCTTTGAAGCTGCCATCGGCTTCTTCGCGCTCGTCGAGATATTTTAGTCGTTTACTGGCTTTGGCAGTGTAAGACTGAATGGTACTTGTCAGATATAAACCTTGTTTTGCACGAGTCATGGCGACATACAAAATACGTAATCGTTCATCCTCAGTTGCACCACCATGCCGAATCGGTAATAGGTTTTCTGGCAACGTGAGCTTGTTGCTATTACTTCTAGAGCTTGCTCCCCAGACTTCGTCCTGCGCCGACATAATAAACACGTGCTCAAATTCCAATCCCTTTGCCTTAAATACTGTCATGAGTTGCACCGCATCAGCAGCCTGGGCGTACGGGCTGGTGTTGAGCATCTGCTCCCCTGCTTCTTTGTAGAGGTCGACGTATGCTACCATGTCCTGTAAAGAAAGTGCTGACTCGGCTGCTGCTTGGTGCTCGCGTAGTCGGCTTCGAAGCACTGTTAAATGAGATAACGTCTCATAAAAAAGTTGCGGTTTTTTAGTCTGACTCTTAGGGTTCATGTAATAATCACGCAGTGGCGAGACGACTTTCGGAAGGTCTGCTTCATGTGTGTCTAACGCGGCCGAGCCAATCAAATAGTCTAAGATAGTTTCAAATGTTTCGGTGCGAATTTTACGAGCTAGGCCCAAGAAAAGTAAGCCTGCCGCACGGAATTTTTGTCCGTCTTCGATGAGCACCTTGGTCCAAGTGTCGTTGCGACTATCATGCGTTCGCCACGAGAGCTGCCAAATATCAGTAATTGGGAATTGCCAAAATTCAAAGCTGAGCACTTCAGGCCACAGCGCGTTGGTGGTTTTCTCGTCGTTTGTTCCAAGTGCGATTACTAGACGACACATTGTAATGAGTTGTCGAACAATCGGCGCTTCAAGGATGTCCTCTCGTTTTTCATAGCGGACCGGTATATTTTTAGCGTTTAGATACGGCACCAGTGGCTCTAGATATTTATGCTGTGGTGCTAATACGGCAATCTCGCTTGGCTTGGTACCGCTACGAACAAGTTTTTGAATGCGGCTTGCAATCCAATCGTTTTCAGAAATTATTGCAATGAATTCCCGTCGTTCAATATGTGCCTGCTGCCGATCTTTGTTCGCAGCGATGAGTTGTTTTGTAGTCTGATCCAGTGTATCAGTGAGGCGTGATTCGATTTGACAGGCAATGTTTCCGGCTGACAAAAGAATGTCCGGGTGTGAGCGATAGTTTTCGGTTAGGCTAATAATTGAAACGTCTCGATATAACTTAATAAAATCGAGCATATTTGAATAGTCGGCGCCCTGGAAGGCATAAATTGCTTGGTCGTCATCCCCAACCGCCATGATGTTAGGCCGACCCTCATGGACAGGATTGTCAGTTAGTAGCTGTATCAATCTTAATTGTGCTGCATTGGTGTA
>CAZGQU010000078.1:0-2903 GCA_964527845.1 uncultured Candidatus Saccharibacteria bacterium
AACAGCATTGGCTTGACTAGCATCAGAACGAGCCGCATTGATGACTAAACTACCGATAAGCAAAAGGAGCACAACATTGGCCATAATGATGCCATAACGCGCCGTTCGACGCCGATTGCGCTTGGTTCGGGTAAAGGTATAAGTGATTCTTTTAGAGAGGCGTTTATTCTGCCTCTTATAAGTGCGAAGTGCAATATGCTGAGGTGTTGTATTACTAATACAATGCTCCGTGCGCTCATGCGCTTAACTGATACTGGTTCTTAATTGATATTGATAGGAAAATTCGACCTTTTCCTAGTATATTTTGCTTATAGATATCAGTATCAGCGTAACACCTTAGAGTAAATGGAATAACAGATATATCACTCATTGGGTTACTGCGGTTAATTATACCAAATTAGCATATGCAATCAAGTAAGCATATGATTTTTATTCCCCGCACAAGGTATGGCAGTATTGATCAATTAGCGATTGATGTTCTTCAAAGGTATGCGAAAAGTGCACCGTACCATCATCTCCGGCGACAAAATATAGCCAATCTGTAGTTGCCGGATGGGCAACTGCCTTAAGCGAACTTGCACTGACATTACTAATTGGGGTAGGCGGTAAGCCCGTCTGCTGCAAGGTGTTATATGGTGATGGGTAGCCAGTGGTTGGTGGTCTGCTATTGATAATTGCACCGTAAAAGGCCGTAACATCAGAGCCTAGGCGCATATTCTGATTAAGGCGACTGAGGAATACTTGTGCAACCTGGTCCCTGTCTTCCTGCTTTGATGCCTCTTGCTCTACCATAGAAGCCAAGATGATGCCTTGGTACACACTGAGCCCATGCGAAGCAAACGCTGCCCTTATCTCAGGAGTCAAATTCTCTTCCATTTCTTGCAGTGATTGCTCAATAATCGACTGCGGCGTGGTTTCGTTCGTTTTCTGGAACGAATTTGGATATAAATAGCCCTCTAGGCTCGTAATTGTTGCTGGCTTGTCGACGAGCGCCGGATTACTGCTATAAACATTGGCGTTCAAAGCCGCATCAACAGCCGCTTCGTCAAAGCCAGCTTCAATCAGTGCCTTTCGCACTTGATCTATGCGTTGTCCCGGTAATATTGTCACAAGATTGGCAGCGATTTTACCATGTGTCAATATGGAAACAATCTCTTCGACACCTTGAGATGGACTCAGCTCATAGGTGCCGGCTTGCATGCTGTCACGCACTTCCTTGGTTTTCACGTACCACATGAACACTCGTTTATTACGTATGAGATCTTTTTCTTTTAGAATTGTAGCGATATCGTCAGCCGTCGCACCTTTCGGAATAATAACTGATTGCGTGCGACTATTCGAGCTGGCGGGTTTGAGGTTGGCATAATAGTATTGACGGACTGCAACCATACCACCCACAATCAGAATTGCAGTAACCATACCAGCAATAATCAGCTGTCTCGATAGCCGGCTTCGCGACGGTGATTCATTATGTTGTGGATGAGCCATCTATAAAACCTCCGGATATTCACGCAAAAAATCTTCTAATATATACACGGCTGAGAGCATGTCGATATCTTCTTTGATATACAATTTTTTGCGGGCTTTCAGCTCTGCCTCGGCATGAGCTGATGTGACTGCCTCATCTATAAAGTATACCGGAACATCAACCTGTTGTTTAATTGTGGCCGCAATCTTTTGCACATATTCGGTTTGTGCTGTGTTCTCTCCACTGAGGCTGCGTGGCAAACCTATTACAAGCGCTATAGCATTATGTTCTATTGCAAGTTCTGCGATACGCGAAGGCAAACCTTCACTGTCGTGTATCGCTACCAGTGGACCGGCAATTCGCGCTACGGAATTGGCTTTGGCGACACCAGTGCGTTTTGTGCCAATATCCAAAGCAAGTACCGAGGTTAAGTCTGACATAGGGTATATAATACCGTATTTTACTTTTCGTAAGTGATATTTATTTTGTTCGCGCTCTTTGGAATAGAAGACACCCAAAACGGACTATACGAAACTTCAACATCTGTTACGCCAGGATATTGTTTTAGGAGTGCTTCGGCGTCACCAGTCTTTTTACCTGCCACTTGTTGCTTAATAATATCTTCATTTAACTCCGGTCCGGCTAGTGCAGTTACATGCATTGACATCAGTACCGAATTGTCGGTTTGGCTTTGCAGCTTAAATACTGCTTTGTCCAGTCCAGTATTGAGTACTTTCTGCTTTTTAGTATCGATTTCTTGATTAATAACTTCGGTAATAAGATCGTTTAAGTCGTCTTTCTTGGCACCTGCCATTGTAGCAGTCGTTTTTTGCGTAACCGTGACGCTGTCAACTTGGTCACCGGCTTTGGCGCTAACCGTTACTTGCGGCGTGCCGGCATTGAAGCTGTCGGTAATTACATATAGATCTTGGGCGGTTAACTTGTCTCTCAAGTCGTTTTTAGCCGATTCGTTATTCGCACCAGCGAGCTTCTGCTTGGCTGCATCTATATCAGCCTGGGCTACAACTTTTACGATGTTATCGGTGCCACCCGTCATTGCACCAACAGAGCTTGCCTTAGTGACATTTTGATACCCTGAAACAACAAAATTTGACGAGCCAATGTTGTACTGCGCACCGGGATTCGAGGCAGCTACACCCACTGTGTCCGAGCTTATGCCATCAACATCCTTACACGCCTTTGAGCCAAATGGCAGATTAGCGCTTTCTTGGGTAATATAGCTCATACCATCAGAGCTCAGCGTGGTACCAGCCGGAATTGTCAGTGAATCACCAGCGCTACAATTGATAATTTTCACCTTGCCTTGAGACTTTTGACCATTATTTTGTTGACCGGTCGCCGGCGCGGTTGCAGTTTGTGTATTATCGGTACTGGCAATAACTGCCGGTACCACGCCCTTGTCGTTATTAACCGA
>CAZGQU010000078.1:2913-3622 GCA_964527845.1 uncultured Candidatus Saccharibacteria bacterium
TTGCACGTCTTCGCTGTCGGTCTTAAGTGCAATAGTTGCCTTTGGCAGTACCGCAAACGCCAACACGCCGAATATTATCAATAAGGTTATTACACTTGCACCAAGCAGTAATTTTTTGCGAAAAGTATTAAAGTTAGGAATTTTTGGCTTTTTCTTGCCTTTTTTGGCCGCCTTGGCACTACCCGCAGTTACAGCTTTGTGATCTACAGGCTCAATGTCTTTATTATCAAGCTCTATCGTATCTACAGCTGAACTCGTGCCGGTGAGCTCGCCAATTGGTTTTGCGGCATTTTCTTTCGGGTCAAAACCCGAAAGATCATGCTCTCCTTCATGATCGCCGCCTTCAGCTCCATAGCCTGCCGGCGCAGCTGGAATAGCCGGCTTGGATTGCGGCGTGGTAGCAACCAATAGTCCAACAGCTCCCGCAAGCGGCAAAAGCCCTGGCTCGGTTGTCACGAGCACCAAATGCTTGCCACTACTTTCAGCTGTGCGCTTAAGTAGCTTCATATTTACGATACTCTGCAACATAGTGGCGCGCTTAGGCAAGACCAACGCCACAACTTTGTGTTTAGATTCCTGCACTTTTTCAATAATCGCCGTTATTTCGTCGTCAACATCTATATAATTAGTGTCTTTGGTCTCTTCGCTCATACGCTTAATATGCTGTCGTTCCTTTCTTTGATGCTCAATTCATTGGACCCACTGTACT
>CAZGQU010000079.1:0-3593 GCA_964527845.1 uncultured Candidatus Saccharibacteria bacterium
GTACTCCATGGTATCCAGCCCGACTCGGAGAAGCCCCAAGGCTGTGATATATGTATGGTCACTGACTTTGCCTGTTTTATCAACAATTCCAACTACATCTTCCGGATGAATATGCTGTACCACTGGCTTACGTGTAAACGGCAGTTCCTTGTACCATTCCGGTTTACTTAACGCATCCATAAGCATAGTCAAGCTGGAGCCGCCGCCACACAATAAAATACGATTCGGCAAATGGTCGAGTTTACTAAACTCACCGAGCGCCACCTCAACACCACTTGCCCATATCGCCAAAGTATTGCGCAACGCCTTTTCTACTGGAATGGCTTGTGCACTCGTCAGCTTATTGAGTCCTAATTTTAACTGCTCTGCTCTATCAAAATCGACGCTGACTTCGCGTTCAATTGCTCGAGTATAGGCCCTGCCACCGATGCCGAACATCTTTGTGCCTTGCACACCACCTTCATTCAATACGGCAATATCCGTCGTGCCGCCGCCAACATCCATAAGTATGGCACTCATATTGGCGTCACTATTATCACCTAGCACCGAACGCGCTACAGCAAACGGTTCCGCGGCGACCGCTAATAAGTCAAGGTCAAGCTGCTGTGCTGTTCGTTCCATAGCCCCGATGTGTACCATTGGCGCAAATGCCGTGTATAACTGCACAATTACATCCTTACCTTGGAAACCAATAGGATTTGTTACCACATATCCGTCAATCTCTATGCCGACTAGCGCGCTATTAACCAGTCGGACCGGCACGTTCTTGCCGCCGAGCTCCCAGCTTAATTGTTGCTTGGCCTTCTTTTCGGCACGTTCTTGTACCAGTTTAATAATCTTTTCGAGCTCTGGCATATCAATCGCTTTGTCGCCAGCCGCACGACTGACACGAACTGTAGTTGTCGTACCTTTTACCAGCTCGCCAGCAATGCCGATAATAGCCGTTCGCACGCTCACGCCCGCCTGTTCTTCGGCCTGAGCGAGCGCGCGATCGCAATTTTGAGTCACGGCACCAATATCCGAAATTGCACCGGCTTGCATATCTGTTAAACCTTGGTGCTGGCGGCCAACCCCAACGACTTCTATGCCGTCATGCGTGAGCTTACCAATTAATGCCTTCACATTCTCGGTGCCGATATCAAGCGCCACGATATAATCGTCGTCAGAACCTTGAGGGCCAGAAGTGCGAGCTTTGACTGCTGCTTGCAGATCTTTTAATTTATCAAGCATCTTACATACATTCTACCACTGAATAACCGCAAGCAAAATAGAAGTCTATTTGATTTACTGGAGGATTATTTACGGCTTCGCCTCATGAGACAAACCTACGGTTTTTCTCATCGCGCCGGGCGACGGAAGTAAATTCATCGTCTCGGACTGCTCTTTTCCCCTGTATTTACTGGAGGATTGCTTTGATGCGGCGAATGCCAGCGCTTGAAGACTCTTCTTTGGTGATTTTGAAGGTTTTGCCACCTTCGGCAAGTTGCAATGTATGATCAACGTGTGGCCCGCCACAAATTTCAAAACTAAAGGGTTCATCGGCGCCATCAGCAATCATTTTGTAGACTTTAACAGTATCACCGTAGCGGTCGCCAAATTGTCCTAACGCCCCCATTTCATCTATTGCCACACGAGTTGGGCACTCCTGGAACGACACCTTCAGATCTTTCTGAATTTGCTCGTTTACAATAGCTTCGACTTCTTTAATCTGCTCGGGAGTCATCTTTTCAGGATGGCTAAAGTCAAATCGTAAACGCTCCTCAGTAATATTAGAGCCGCGCTGCACCACATGGCCACCAAGCACATCGCGCAAGGCCTGGTACATTAAATGCGTGGCAGTATGGTATTTCTTATGCTGCAAGCTGTCGCCGCCCAGTCCACCCTTGAATGTACCTTTGGCCGCCGTTCGAGACCTATTGCGTTGGATGTCCATTTCTACTTTAAATTTCTTATCAAAACCCTCTTCAAGTTCCATATCTCGTTTCCAGGCCTCTTCTTTAGTAAGTTCGAGAGGAAATCCATATGTATCATAGAGCTTGAAAGCTAATTTGGCAGTGAGTACAGGTTTAAATTCAGTAGAGAATTCTTGTGTCTCATTTAAATTATGTGCACCTGTTTCAGTTCTGTCTCCAAATTTCCGTATTTCCCATCGCATTTCCATTTGTTTTTCAAATTCTCGAAGGCCCTTGCGGAGTGTTTGACGGAAGGCTTTTTCTTCTTTCACTAGTACTGCGATGATTTCTTCGCGTTTTTTGGCGACTTCAGGATAATCATCGGCATACAAATCAGCAATCACTGGTACGATTTCTTGTAAAAAGTTCTGTTCCACACCTAGCTCAAACGCAAACCGAATCGCCCGGCGAACCAGCCGGCGCATAACGTAGCCTTGTTCTTTGTTGCTGGGCTTTACATCGTCCACCGCCAAGAAGGTTGCAGCCCGCAAATGATCGGCAATCACACGCATGCTCTCGGTATGAGAGTCATACTTTTTGCCGCTAAGATCCTGTAATTTTTCAATAATCGGCCACATTAGACTGATCTTGAACACATCAGGATCCCCTAATTTTGCCGCGGCAATTCGCTCTAGCCCAGATCCGTGATCGATATTCGGTTTTTCCAGCGGTACGAACTCGTCTTCTGATACTTTCTTGTATGCCATGAACACATTGTTGCCAATTTCCATAAACCGGCCGCAATCACAATTCGGATGGCAATGTTCGCCAAATTCAAGGTTATGCGGCGTACCAAAGTCATAAAACATTTCACTGTCCGGACCGCACGGATCACCTATTGGCGTCGTTTCGGGGCCACCATTGCGGCTCCACCAGTTTTTACTGCTGTCGTAATAGAAAATCCTTTCGCCCTCGCGGATGCCGCGACTATATCCTGATTCTTCAGATCCAATTTCGGCCTCACCGTTGCTTAAGTCCTTTGCTTCGTATAATTTTTTCCAAATTGTGGCCGCTTCGGTATCTTTCTCGATGCCGTATTCAGGCGCACCAATAAAGCACGTAACATACACTTTGCTCATATCAAGTCCGACCACTTCGCTCAAGAACGTAAACATCCATTCAATTTGCTGCTGCTTAAAGTAATCGCCCATACTCCAGTTGCCTAGCATTTCAAAAAATGTCGTGTGGCGGTTATCGCCAATGTCCTCGATGTCTTGGGCTCGCAAGCAAGTTTGACTGTCGGCAATTCGGTTACCTTGAGGGTGTGGTTTGCCAAGTAAATACTGAATCATCGGCTGCATGCCGCTGCCGGTAAACAATGTTGTTGGATCGTTATGAGGTACTAGTGGCGCCCGTGGCACGATCACGTGGCCACGTTCTTCAAAAAACTTTAAGTAAGCGTTTCTAATCTCTTGTGCGGTCATTGTAGTAATTATAACAGAGGTGCGTAAGCGTTGACAAATGCTTACATCCGTACGATTATAGGCCTATGTCAGTGGAGCAGTCCCGCACCTCATATGCGGTCACACATGCGCCTGAAGAAACAGAACGCAGCAGGTTTGTACGGCTTAAAGAGATCGCATTTGTGACGTGTGGAAGTGTGGTGGGAGCCGTGATAGGAGGCGTAGCTGCATATAACAC
>CAZGQU010000080.1:0-3593 GCA_964527845.1 uncultured Candidatus Saccharibacteria bacterium
GTATGGGGAGTGACTTTTTTGGTGATACCTGCCAGCAAGGCATAGCGACTCACCATGCGTTGTATGCTTCGTGGTGTCAACCGGTGAAAGTTACCACTAAGGTCGACCTCTTTTTTACCACTGTATCGGATAAAGAGCGGTCGAGTAGTATCACTGCGCTTATCTAAGTATTTTTGTATCCAAGCAGCAGCTTCTGGACTAATAAATACCGGCCGATCTTTCTGGCCCTTACCGCGCACCATAAATTCGCGGCGCCTTAGATTAATATGATCACGATCTAAATTTGTGAGCTCTGAAACACGTAGCCCACTGCTGAATAATAGTTCAAGAATTGCTCTATCACGCAATCCCTGTAAGGTGTTAATATCAGGTTGAGCAAATAATGTATTCAATTCTTCTGAAGAAAGAAACGTAACTTGGTTGCGCTTTACTCGAGCAAGCTCTATTTTTTCAGGGCTAGTAACGGCAACATTTCGCTTGGCGCAGAATTTCAAAAAGCTTCGAAGAGCAATCAAATGATAATTCAGTGTACTTTTGCCGAGCTCGTCAGACGTATTGGTTCCCAGCCGGTTGAGCCATAGACGCCATTTGCGTATAAGCTCGGGGGTGATTTCGTCAACTGTTATATCTCCGGCATAATCAATTAAACGGGTGAGGTAGTGATCGTAATTAGCGATTGTTTTTTGCGAACGATTTTGCTCGATTTCTAAATATTCTAAAAAGTCCGTTTTGATTTTACTGAAAGGTACACGGTTTTGCATATGCTTATATTGTACGACATTGTGCGACGTGCTAGTTACTAAAAATAATGCATGAATACTTATCAATCTGTTACAATGAGCGAGAATATAAATAAAGAAAAGGAACGAACATTGATGGAACGGACGCTAGTAATCGCTAAACCAGACGCCGTGCAACGCGGATTAATCGGTGAGATTATGATACGCTTGGAACGTAAAGGGCTCAAGCTCATCGGTCTCAAAATGGTACGGCTTGATAGCCAGCTGCTGCAAGGACATTACGCAGAACATCTTGGCAAGCCATTTTATGTTGGATTGGAAAGATTTATGAAAAGCTCGCCAGTTGTTGTAATGGCCTGGGAGGGTTTCGAGTGCGTCGGTTCGGTACGAGCAATTGTTGGTGCAACTAATCCGCGTCAAGCAGATGCCGGTACTATCCGCGGCGATCTCGCAATTGGTACGGGTCGTAATCTTATACATGCCTCTGACAGCAAAGCAAGTGGCAAAATTGAGGTTGAGCGCTTCTTCGGTGCAGATGAATTATTTGCATATGACAAGTCTGAGTACATTCATATATATGAAGAAAAAGAGCGGGTACAATAGGTACCCGCAATTTGTCCCTATAGTTCAATGGATAGAATAACTAGTCTGCCCGCACTTTTTCGCCCCTATAGTTCAATGGATAGAATAACTCCGTCCTAAGGAGCAGATCTACGTTCGAATCGTAGTAGGGGTACCAATAATAGTGCAGGGTTCCGGGAACGGATAGCGATTCGGCGGACGAGGAACGGAGCCGTGAAAGTGTTACACTTTTATGGTGAGTACCGCAGGTAGGAGTGCGCCATAGGCGCGCGATATCCGTTCAGGGATACCAGGCATAAATAATTACGTTCTGCTTAAAACCTGTCTGATACAATAGTGCTTATGGCAGACAGTGAACCAATGCCGGAAAAGTATTTTGAAGACCAGTTTGACGATGAAGAAGTGCTATTTGTTTTTCGTAAGCATCCGATTGTAATGCGAAAAGGGCTCATCTTGGGCTTGTTTGGTCCGGTGATCGGTGTGCTGCCGGCAACGTTTAAGCCTGAACTTGGCTTTGGTTGGTTCTTTGGTGGTCTGGCTATAGGTGTAGTGCTAGGACTTGTTATGTTTTTCCCTTCGTGGATGAATTGGCACTTTAGCGTGTTTATTGTGACCGACCAGCGGCTGATACAAGTCACCCAAAAGGGCTTGTTCAATCGTAGTGTAGTAGATATGGGACTTGGACAAATCCAAATGGTAAACTATCAAATTGCCGGTTTGCAGGAAACGCTGATGGGATTTGGTACAATAATGATGCAGACATTTGTGGGAGACTTAGTCATACACGATGTCCATCATCCAGGTCGTATTCAGAAAAAGATTTTGCAGATACTGCGTGACCAAGGATTTTCTGCTACTAGTGACCCCATGAGGTCTAATATAAGTACTCAAATAGCTAATGAAAAAGATTAAACATAAACTACACAGAGTTGCACGTAAAGGGAAAAGCCTTCGTAAGTCCGAACAAGCACCGGCATCGTCGGGGGCGCCGCGTATCACCAACCAAACAGTCGCTGAGCATCGCGAAGAGGTGTTGTCTGATGCTCGGAAGTATATTTATCCGTTGCAGCATTCGCGGCATCGCATCGTAGTGATTTCGTTGAGTATTATTACAATTGCCATTGTATGTTTCTTTACGTATACAATATTTGCACTTTATAAATCGCGAGCAACTTCAACGTTTATCTATAGGGTAACGCAAGTTTTACCATTTCCGATAGCCAAGGCTGGATCAAATTTTGTGGCATATGAAAATTATTTGTTCGAAGTGCGTCGCTACATGCATTATTACGAAACACAGCAAGACGTCGATTTTGATAGCAAATCAGGCCAGGATCAATTAGCGGTGTTTGAAAAACAAGCACTTGATGGCATCATCCAGGATACCTATGTAAAGCAACTGGCCAAAGAGCACAATGTAAAAGTCAGCGGCGCAGAAGTAAATGCACAAATTGCACTGCTTAAAGAGCAAAATCGCCTAGGTGGCAGCAATCAGGTGTTCAGTGATGTGCTAAAAGAATTTTGGAATTGGAGTGTTGATGACTTCAAGCGTGAACTACATATGCAGTTACTTACTCAAAAAGTCGCATCAAAATTAGACATCGAGGCGCATAAGAAAGCCGAAACCGTGCTAGCTCAGGCACAAGCGGGCGGGGACTTTGCGGCTTTGGCGGCTCAGTATTCAGATGATGCTTCAACGAAAGGCAATGGCGGAGAATATGGCATAGAGATTGAGCAGACAAACCGGGATATTTTACCGCAAGTAATGCAGCAGTTATTTGCACTGCAGCCAGGGCAGGTTTCGGGCATAATCGAAACGCCAACGGGCTTGGAAATAGTGAAAGTGCTCGAGAATAATAACGGCAAAGTGAAGGCGGCGCATATTGCGATTAGCTTTAAGCCGATTTCGACATTTGTTGAGCCACTCGAGAAGCAGAATCCGCCGCGCCGGTTTATTAGCTTATAACGACGCCGTTTTATCGTTGCTTTTTTTGGCAATTATTGCTATGATAACCCCTGTTCCATTTGTTGTTTCTGCGCAGCAGACAGCTAATACAAAATTCTAAACCAGGCAACTCGATTGCTGTTTAGAATTTTGGAAGGACGACCGTAGTGCCAGATCGAAGCTTTTGTCACTGAAGTGACAAAACGAGATGAGCGCGTACGGAAGGACGCGGGCTCGTAGTGAAGTTGGCCTATCAGCACACCACGAGCACGGAGGAGATCGCCGGTTCGGCAAACAAGGAACGGAGACCAAGAATGTGTTTACAT
>CAZGQU010000081.1:0-3477 GCA_964527845.1 uncultured Candidatus Saccharibacteria bacterium
GTGTAGCTGTTTTTGTTTTTGGAAACTTGCTCGGGCGTGCCAACAGCAATCACTTGGCCACCACCATTGCCACCTTCTGGCCCCATATCAATCACATAGTCAGCCGATTTAATAACGTCGAGATTATGCTCGATAATCACCATGCTGTTTCCCGTATCGACAAGTGCGTGCAGTACGTGTAGCAGCTTATCAACATCAGCCATATGAAGACCGGTAGTAGGCTCGTCGAGAATATACAGCGTACGGCCAGTTGGTCGACGTGAAAGTTCAGTTGCTAGCTTTACACGCTGCGCTTCGCCGCCCGAAAGTTGCGTTGCCGGCTGGCCGAGCGCAATATAGCCGAGACCAACATCAACCATGGTCTGCAATTTCCGAGCAATTGCCGGGATGTTGCCAAAAAACTTCAGCGCCTCTTCGCAATTCATCGCAAGTACATCGCTAATAGTTTTGCCTTTGTAGTGAATTTCGAGTGCTTCGCGGTTATAACGTTTGCCATGGCAGACTTCGCACGGTACATACACATCAGGCAAAAAGTGCATTTCAATTTTGATAATGCCGTCGCCTTGACAGTTTTCACAGCGGCCACCTTTGACATTAAAGCTAAACCGACCAGGACCATAGCCACGTAATTTTGCTTCTGGCATGCTCGCAAACAACTCCCGAATCGGCGTGAACAAACCAGTGTATGTGGCCGGGTTGCTGCGTGGCGTTCGTCCAATTGGTGATTGATCGATGATGATCGCTTTATCTAAGTTGTCGATACCCTCGATATCTTCATGTTTACCCGGTACAGTGTTGGCACGCATCAGTCTAGCTTGTAGCTCTTTGGCTAGCACATCGTTAATAAGACTTGACTTGCCCGAACCGCTTACACCGCTCACAACCACCATTTTACCGAGTGGTATTTCCACATCTACACCTTGCAGATTATGTTCTTGGGCACCACGGATAACTAACGATTTACCGTTTCCTGGGCGGCGCTTTTTTGGCACAGGAATTTGCAGCTTACCATTCAGGTACTGACCGGTAATGCTCTTTGGGATTTTAGCCACTTGGTCAGGCGTACCGCTTGCTACGATATGGCCGCCATGTTTGCCGGCGCCAGGACCGACATCAAGCAAATAATCGGCCGTGCGAATAGTGTCTTCGTCGTGCTCTACTACTAAAACTGTGTTGCCAAGATCACGTAAATGCTTCAGTGTTTTAATAAGACGATTGTTGTCACGCTGATGCAGACCAATACTTGGCTCGTCCAAAACATACAGTACACCTTGCAAACCGGAACCGATTTGTGTTGCCAAGCGGATTCGTTGCGCTTCGCCGCCAGAAAGTGTCGTGGCGCTCCTAAGTAAGGTAAGATAATTCAGGCCAACATCTTGCAAAAACGTCAGTCGCGCAGAAATCTCTTTGATAATCTGCCGAGCAATGTGCTCTTCTTGATCACTGAAATGTACTTCGCTTATCCAACCAAGTGCTTCGTCAATAGACTGGCCACAGATATCCATAATCGATTTACCATGCACTTTTACTGCCAATACTTCGGGCTTTAGACGCAGACCTTTACAGACATAGCATGGGCGCTCTTGCATAAACCGTTCAATGTCGCGGCGCACAAAATCACTGTCAGTCTCTTTGTGGCGACGTTCTAAATTTGGAATCACGCCTTCGTAAGTTGTTTCAAAGCTCCGCCCCATCCCTAAGCTTACTTTATATTTTTCCTCGCCCGTGCCGTACATAATACGCTGCATATTTGCCTGGCTGATATTACCGGTTGGCTCATGGGTGCTAAAGCCGTATCGGTCAGCAACTGCCTGTAGCTTCTTCATGTACCAAGCGTCACTATTGACACGGTTAAATGGTCGTATAGCACCCTCGGCAATTGTTAAACGACCGTTGGGAATCACCAGTTCAGGGTCAACTTCCAACCGTGAACCGATACCGGTACAGACCGGACATGCGCCTTGCGGATTATTAAAACTGAACGTCCGCGGTTCAAGCTCAGGGATATGAACTTCTGGATGCTCCGGACAAGCGTATGCTAACGAATATTCAAATTCCTCGTTTGTATCAGCATTAACCACACGTAATCGACCATCGGCGATACCAAGTGCTTGTTCGATGCTTTGCGCCAAGCGTGATCGATTTGTTTCATCGTTCGTCAGGCGATCGGCCACAATATCGATGGTGTGTTTGTAATTTTTATCAAGTTCTGGAAATTCGTCGAGTGCATACACGACGCCATCAACACGCACACGTGCAAAACCGGCTCGGCTGTATTGTTCTGGAATATGTTCAAATGCACCTTTTTTACTGACAACAATCGGTGCCAACACCATTAGCCGTGCACCTGTTGGCAATCCAAGTACTTGGTCGACAATTGCTTGTGTCGTTTGACGCGCGACAGCTCGACCGCAAACTGGACAATGTGGTACGCCAATACGAGCAAATAGTAGTCGTAAGTAATCATAAATTTCGGTGACAGTAGCAACCGTACTACGCGGATTACGACTGGTAGACTTTTGGTCAATTGAGATTGCCGGGCTTAAACCATCAATCTGGTCAACATCCGGCTTTTCCATAAGCCCCAGGAATTGCCGGGCATAGCTGCTGAGACTTTCAACATAACGACGTTGGCCTTCGGCATAAATAGTATCAAATGCCAGACTCGACTTACCAGAGCCTGAAAGCCCAGTAATCACCACCAATTTATTGCGCGGTAGCTCAACATGTACATTCTTGAGGTTATGCTCGCGCGCGCCCCTAACAACTATTTTCTCACTCATAAACGGTGTTTAATTATACCAAAAATCTTACATATTATCCACTGACGCTTTCCTCTTCTTTTAGGTTGCTATACTTCCACTTTGGCCGAGTAAGAGTACCAGGTATAATCAGCACTATGCAGAAGGCAAAACAAGCATGGTACCGGGTGCCGAAAACGATCCGTAAACCACTTATTTTTATGGTTGGGTTTGCAGTCGTAATTTCTGGGATTGCCATGTTAGCGCTCCCTGGACCAGGATGGGCGGCAATATTTCTTGGTTTTGCAATTTTGGCAACTGAATTTACGTTTGCAGAAAAAGTTCGTGACTGGTTGATAGGCCTTTTGAAGCAATTGATTCACTACGCTGAGGAAGAGTTGAAAGCGCCTTGGCGCAAACCCTAATTTTTCAGTAGTAAGCATAAGTTTTAAACAATTTTATTGATTTTCTTGCAAATTTGTAGTGCCCACGTTACAATGCTGACAAATAACGTGTGGGTTCTTGGCCCTTTAGCGAGGTTAAAAATGCAAGAATTGCTTGTGCTCGGACTTATTCCCGGTACCAATATACAAATAACTTTTACAATATGGCTGGCGGCTGCGGTTGCAGTACTGCTCGCAGCTACGTACGTGCATCGTGCCCGTTTAATTGAAGCTGTTCGCACAGCAAAACCCAAAACAGCTAAGCAAACTCCGCAGTCTCAGGCATAATACTC
>CAZGQU010000082.1:0-3462 GCA_964527845.1 uncultured Candidatus Saccharibacteria bacterium
TTTTTGCGTAAAACCCCTGTCACTCCCATCCTCACAGGATTTTCCCAGTTTTTTTTCAGGGTCGGACCCTGGGAGGGGAGTTTTTTCCAAATTGGTAATGTATGGGATTTATTTTGTAAATAAATAGGCTGAGCCGGCACTTAGCTGCGAGGCAGATGGTCGTAGAGGTGGTCCATAGAATAGTCGGTGCGTAATTGGGCCTTTAGGTCATCCATGGTAACATCCAGTTTTACGCCAGGATTGAGGGTATTATACGGATCAAAGATTTTCTTTACCTTTCTGAATAACTCATAAGCTTCTGTACCATACAAGGACTCAAGATATGGTGCCCTTAGCCGACCGTCGTTGTGCTGTCCAGACGTGCTACCGCCCAGCGAAATGACTAGTTTGTAATAGTCGTCCATAAGTCGAAGAGCAGTTTGTCGATCGCCCACTTGCGCTAAATTGAGGAATGGCTGCATGTGCAAATTGCCATCGCCAGCATGACCCCACAGCGCAATTGGCAAACGATGTTTCGTAAATAGCGCGTATAAGCCCTCGACATATTCGCCCAACTTTTCGGGCGGCACAACACCATCGTCAACTATTGGTAACGCCTTTCGACCGCCTTCGCTGTGCGACACAATTGTTGATGAAGCATGCCGGATTTGCCAAAACTTTTCTTGACGAACCGGATCACGTTCAGCCTCAGCTTCAGCACCATGCGACTCAAGAATTTTAAGCGTCCTTTTAATAAGCTTCTTCTGTTGGCGCTCGGTTTCATCAAAATCGATGAGCAGTGTCACTTTTGCAAATGGCATCTCTATCACACCCTTTAGCAAATTTGGGTTAATAGTATTGACCATCTTTAACATATTATCGTCAACCATTTCCATGGCACTTGGTAATTCAGTTAAGCCGCGTAATTCTACAATTGCTGCGGCGGCCTGTTTCATGTCAGCAAAGGTTGCTATTACCAAACTTGTTCCCGGATTGTGATCCTCAGTTTGCAAGGTGGCTTGCGTAATGATACCAAGCGTACCTTGCGACCCAACAATCAGTGGGGTTAAATCAAATGATCCGTCGCGATATTTTACGTCCAGTAAATCGTATCCAGCAGAGTTTTTAGTGGTTTGAAGTTGTAACTTATCGAGTAGTTCCACATTTTCTTCAATGAGAGTGTCGAGTGAGCGATAGATCTCACCTTCAAACGTCGAAAGCCCAAGCTTTTTATTAAGTTCACGCTTATTTAGGCGTTGCGTCTCAATCACTTCGCCGTTAGCGAGCACAACACGCAAGCTTTGCACATAGTCACGAGTCGAGCCGTACTTCACACTCTTTTCGCCGCCGGCGTTGTTGGCAATCGCACCTCCGATAGTCGAATACTCAATTGAAGCTGGAAATGCCGGAATAAACCTGTCGTGCGTAAAGAGTGTTTGCTGTAATTTACCATAATTTGTACCCGGCTCTACTGTTACCATGCCGGATTTACCATCAAATTCTATAACTCGATGCAAGTGTGCAGGGAACGCCAATATGATCCCACTGCCTAGCGCACCTCCAGATAAGTCAGTACCGGCACCGCGGGCAGTAATAGGGATTACTCTACCTCTCTCGGCCAACTGCCACGTAAACCGTGCGACTTTCCGCACATCGCTTTCGGCACGCGGGTAAACTATTACGCCAGGTGTCACTGAGAATATACTGCCATCGGTAGAGAAATATCTGCGAGCATCCGCTGAAGTCATAACCTCACCTTGTACGTGCTCTTGCAAATAGTGCGCAACCTTACTCATTCCCTCTCTCATTTCCTCGATGTTGTTTTATGTTTCTACCAAAATAATACCACATCCCTGGATTAAAATGCTTTCGGTTACATATGGTCAGGTATGTCAAATTTTGCTAAACAAAATACCCAACCTATCAGTCGGGCATTCTTCTTTGGTGCGGATGAGAGGACTTGAACCTCCACGATATTGCTATCACTAGTACCTGAAACTAGCGCGTCTACCAATTCCGCCACATCCGCATATCCTATTTGTTAAGTAATAGTTTATAGTCGTTCCAGACTACTTGCCATGACGCGCCACGCGTCTACTATTTCTTTCTTGTGATGCTTCGCATCAACCCGCCACATCCGCACAAATGTAATGAGACAAACTCTCGATGGTAACAGAGGTAATTGTAAGCTACTCAGCCCAGCTAATCAACCGTGGTTTTGACTTGGCGTATCATCCAATCCTGTACATCAAAGAATCTATCGCTGGCAATATTAACACTGTGGTTTTCGAATCCATGAATTTGCTGGTGCGTAATATATAAAACACTGGGCTGATACAAACCAAACGCTGGCGCATCATCTTTCCAGGCCTGCAAAAACGGCTGGTACTTGGCAGCTCTGATTGTCGGGTCGGTTCGGGAGCGCGCTGCCTCCAGCGCTTCGTCTGCTATGCCAGACTTGTACTCTGAAAAGTTTAAGTGACTACCGGTCACAATGTCCGCCTGAGAACTGTGCCAATAGACAAATACGTCTGGGTCACTTCCAAGAGAAATGCCGCGCAGCAACGCATCGTAACTATGTTGCGCAAGAGCAGTCTGGAAGCTGGTCGCATCTAGCAAATCGGCCTTAGCATTTACGCCTACCTCTCGCCATTGCTGTTGCAACGAACGGGTCACTTTGGCTGCATTGCCAGTATTTTCAGCTACCAGCCTAAACTCTAAAGCTTGTCCATCTTTTTGCCGTATAGCACCAGGTTTTGTAGCCATCCAGCCCGCCGCATCAAGCATTTTTTTGGCCTCTTCAGGATTGAAATCATCTTGTACAAATCGGGGGTCATACCCAAGCTGGCCTTTTAAGAGCGGCTCCGTCACCGAATGTGCAGTATAACTTAACTGACTACGGACTTTACCAGTATCGACCGCTTGAATAAGTGCATGGCGCACAGTTTTATCAGCCAATACGCCAGTTGATGTTTTGAAGAATGTCATGACTTCTGCCGATTGCGGCAGCGAATACAGATAATGGTTGCTCAGGTCCTTTGGTACTGACTGCAAACCCAACATCGCATTGATTTCATGATCCCTGAAGCTTTCTATCATTTTATTGGCGCTTCTGAATGTATGTACGGTAAATGTTGCAAGCTTTGGCGCGGCTTGATAATACTTATCAAACGCCGCCAAGGTTATGTGTTCTTGGCGAGTTTCACCTTCGCCGGTTACTTGCAACGTTTGCCATTTAAACGGGCCAGAGCCTACGGGTTCAGATGTGTTAAAAGCTACCGAACGCATGTCTGGCATCGCTACATTTTTGAGTATATGCTTTGGCACAATACCGTTTGTGAGCGAATCAGGAAAGGATACCAAAGGACTATTGAGGGTAAATGTAACAGTACGTGGGTTTTCGGCTTTCACAGTTATACCTTGCCAGCTGAGATTCAGCGGTGATTTAGTATCCGGATTTTGAATAACACTATAGGTAAATAC
>CAZGQU010000083.1:0-3454 GCA_964527845.1 uncultured Candidatus Saccharibacteria bacterium
GACAACCTTGGTCTTACCGGCTTCATCTATAAATTCAACCTCTAGTCTCATGCCCGGCATCGAGTTGTCGACATTCCCATCGGCATCCGAAAAGTGGTCAGTAGCAGCGTAGCTGTTCGGCTCGTTAACCTCGTTGATTGTCGTCATGCCCCAGGATTCTTGACCGAACCACTCCTCTTGCACCTCGTCAACGCATCTCATGCAGTAGTGTACTCGGCCGCCGGGGCGGAAATCGAACTGTTTCGTCGTAGTTTCCCAGCCTTCTGGCCCCCACCATTTCTCAAACCAGTCTTTTTCAGTGTAAGCTCGCCAGACTTTAGTTTTTGACGCATTTACTACACACTCAATAGCTAGGGTATTGTTTTCTAAATCCTTGGTTACTTTAACGTCTGCCATTTCTACCCCTCTTCCTTTAATAATATTTCCAGTTTGTCGAACCGGTCTTCCCACATCTTCTGATACTGGCGTAGGTATTTGTCTGCTTCGTCGATAGTCTGCGGCACAACCCGCACCAAGTGCTCTTTACCGCGCCGGCGCTTCATAACCAAATGTGCATTTTCGAGTACTTTTAAGTGCTTCGATACCGCGGAAAACGTTAAATCATACGGCTTCGCAATTTCACTAATTGATAACTCTTTATTAGCGACACGTCTTAAAATGTCGCGACGTGTAGGATCAGCTAGTGAGCCAAAGATTGTATCGAGCTGAAATGCTTGTTCAACCATATGGTTGAATGTTAGCTGAGTAAGAAGTATATGTCAAGCATATGGTGACTATCTTTGCTGCAAATTGCTAATCTCACACTTGCTGTAATAACTAATGCTTATGCTTAGTTTAATAGTCTTTAGTTTTGGAGTAATCACTGCCCTAGCAATGGATGGTATAATACCGCTAATGCTTATGCGCAATACAAAAAAGAGCACGATATTTTATTGCTTTTCGCCGCCGGTCATGATTGCAACGTATATTATTGAGCTGTCGCTTTTGGCGTACACGCTATTTCGCTACAAGCTCAACTCGCTTGGCCGACTTATCGTTTTGGCGCTGGTTCTTTTGGCAACCTTTCAACTTGCTGAATTTCAAGTCTGCGGCAATAGCGATCCGAATTTCTTTTCACGACTTGGCTTTATTGCGATAACATTACTACCACCAGTTGGCCTCCATATTATTCAAGTCATTAGCGGGCGTGGTTCAAAATCGCTTCGCTGGCTGGCCTACTCGTCGGGAGCTGCATTTGCATTAATTTTCGGATTTATGTCGCAGGCCTTCGCTAGCTATGAATGTGGTGGCAATTATGCGATTTTCCAGCTCACTGATCATCTGGGCGGCTTCTATTTCACTTACTACTACGCGTGGTTAATTATTGGCATTGGGCTCTGCATGTATTATAGCGTCAGCGCAACCAAGAAAATTCGCGCCGCGTTAATACTTCAAGCATTTGGCTATTTAAGCTTCCTCCTGCCAACAGGCATCGTTAATGCAGTTAATCCCACCACTATAAATGGTATCCCAAGTATTATGTGCGGATTTGCGGTCATTTATGCGCTGATACTGGTATTTGGTATTGCGCCACGAACGTTAGCTAAGAAATAGCAAGTTTTAATTAACAATAGGTAAAGTTTTTGTATGGCAACTCTTGGTTGAGCGTGGTCGCAATATTCTCCATAATGCCATGAACATCCTCTAGGGTTTCAACCTTTTGTAGACCATCTGTAATTTTGAATAGGGGTGGTCTTTGTTTGTCTTGAAACCAGACTGCTATCGGCATCACGAAAGTATTTTCGTGCGCAAGCAGCTTGGCAGTACCACGCTTTACTTTTTCAAGCACATACGCTTCCGCATCCGGTTGGAATTTATCAGTTGTGCCGCTTGGCGCAATTGCCATGAGTACACCGCCTTCATCTAATTTATCTATCACAGCCTGGACAGTACGCTGGTTATGCGTATCGACTGCGTCCGACATTGTGCCAAGATCTGACTCACGAACACGCTTAGTGCGCGGAAAACTGGTAAAGATCGTATTACAGAGCAATTGCAGTGCTTGCGGCGCTGGCATCATGCCCTGTTCAAACCGATATTGCAAATAGGAAATCATTTTGCTGATTATAATAGCCGATTCGGCCTCTACGCCCTTACGAGCTAGATCACAGTACACACCGGCGTGCGTTAGTCCAATATCTGTCAACTCGCTGTGGTTGGTTACCACAACTACATTGCCGCCTGCTTCAAGCACATCTTTTGTCTGATTCATAACCGCAGAGTTCTGCGGAATTTCGAGCGCACCCAATACCTTGTCAAATCGCGGCTCTACAAATGATGCCAGGCCGATAATCGCATCAGGAGATTGCGGATTGCCCTTAACTACATGTCCGCGTTGAAAATCATATTGTTCAGGGTCGTGTTCGAGCACGGCCAGATTACCGTTCGACTGCTCAACATGCCAAGCAGCCATATCTTGCAATATTTCACCCATGCGAACCTCTTGGCTATAGGTATCATAAGCTTCAGCTACCGTGGGCTGTTCATATCCCTCCTGGCCACTCAGTTTTGCTTCGTTTTTCACTTCGTCCTATTATCTCAAGTTATTATACTGTCGTGCAAGCATATGGACTTTGATTATTTTTATTGCGAATAATATACTGGGTGAACATAAGCGAAACAAGCACCTGCATGACCATCGTTCACTCTCTACTAGACCAAGACACTACATCGATCAAACTAGCCTTCAGCAATGTAGTGACATTGGATGATGGCGACAAAACGACTGTACACATAGTGCGTTACATGCGGCAACGTACCCAGCCTCGACTTGTACTTTTTCCTGATGCAACACTTTTGCAAACCTGGTGCAACGCCAATCAAGTTGAGGACGCCATTGCAGGTGGGTTCTTTTTGCGCGATCAGCGCTTGCCACTTGGTGAAATATGGCATGGTGGCCACAAAATATCCACTGTACCGTTTTTAGCCCCATGGAGCACGCTACGCGGCAGCGTATATATGTCTACTACCGGAAATGTACAAATCGACTATCGTCATATTATTGCCCGACCGGCCAAATGGTGATCTATTACAAGCCGGACCGCTGCTTGTAAAAGACAACATTTCTCGTGTCGCAGATGGCAAAGACTACGAAGGTTTTTCGGCTGGTGCCGAGCAGTTTGACTCTGATATCACGGCCGAACGCCATCCGCGAGCGGCAATCGGCCTCAGCGATTCTTTCATTTGGAGTGTAGTTTGTGACGGCCGCAGCCAAGTGGACGCCGGACTGACCTTGCAAGAGTTCGCTGAAGTGCTCGTGAACCTTGGCTGTCAAACCGCGTTAAACCTTGACGGTGGCGGCTCAGCCTCGTTAGTAACAAACGGAAAGCTACTCAACCATCCACGCGGCGATGGCCAGGAATATTCGGAAGGCCGCGGCATTTTCAATGCTATTGTCTTTACAGGAACTTAGAAG
>CAZGQU010000084.1:0-3422 GCA_964527845.1 uncultured Candidatus Saccharibacteria bacterium
CATAAGCAACCTGTCTAAATAGCCCCCATAGTACTATGAATAAAAGCAGCTGGCGAATCATACGGGACAAGCTATACTGTAAACAGATTCAACAATAAAAAGCATAGGAATTATGGACAAGACACTTGATGCAATATTTAAGGCATACGATATTCGAGGCAAAGTCGGAAGCGAGCTGACTCCAGAACTTATCGAAAAAGTAGGCTATGCATTTGGCATGTGGCTACCCGAAGCAGGACCGGTGGCAGTCGGTCGCGACATGCGGCCAGACTCTGAAACGCTCGCAAACGCACTGACTAAGGGTCTTGTTGCGGCGGGACGAGAGGTGATAAATATTGGGCAAATTACCAGTGACATGATTTATTACGCTACTGGTCACCTCAAGCTCGCTGGGGGTGCGGTAGTAACTGCTAGCCACAATCCTGGAGAGTACAATGGCATCAAGTTTTGCCGAGAGGGCGCTAAGCCAATCAGCCAGGACACTGGCTTGATCGAAATTCGTGACGCTGCCAAGAAAGTCACCAGTATTTCCCATTCAGAAAATCCCAACGTAACTGAAAAGGACGTTACTGAAAATTGGATCAATCATGTGCTAACTTTCATCGATAGTGAAAAGCTTCGGGCACTCAAAATAGCGGTTGACGCCGGCAACGGCATGGCTGGTAAGATTTTCCCTGAGCTGGAACCGCATCTTCCGTTTGAAGTTCACGAAATGTATTTTGAGCTCGATGGTACATTTCCAAACCACATCGCTAATCCGCTTGAAGAAAAGAACTTGGTCGACATTAAAAAGGCTATCCGTGAACATCAGCTTGATGTAGGTGTCGCGTTTGATGGTGATGGTGATCGTGCAGTGCTGATAGATGAGAATGGCGAAGCGTTGTCGGGCACGGTCATGACTGCTCTCTTGTCAGAGTATTTTCTTGCTAAAAATCCCGGCGCAACTATTATCTGTAACGCTATCTGTGGCGAGGCTGCAACAGAGACCATCAAGAAAGCTGGTGGTAAACCTGTCCGTATGCGTGTTGGCCACTCGTTCATCAAAGATGGTATGCGCACTCACAATGCAGTCTTTGCTGGTGAGCATAGCGGACACTATTACTTCAAGGACAATTATATGGCAGATAGCGGCTTGCTTGCGGCCGTGATTGCTCTAGCCATTCTAAGTGATAGCGGCAAAAAATTATCCGAATTAGTAGCTCCGTACCGCAAAATGTTTGTTGCTATCCAAGAGACCAACTTCGTCATAGATGATAAGCAGCAGGTGCTTGATGCACTCGCCCAAAAATTCGCAGACTACGACTCTGACTGGCTTGACGGCCTGACCGTGCGTTTTGATGGGGGCTGGTTTAATGTACGTCCGAGCAATACCGAACCGCTGCTGCGTCTTAATGCCGAAGCTCGCGACAAAACAACCTTAGACGCGATGGTTACGAAGGTAACTGGGGTGATTAAATCCTAGAACCTATTCGCCTTCTTGCAGCTTTTTACTTACCTCGCCGACTTTTTGGGCAACGTCTTTTCGTGTCACTAATATACCGTCTTTCGTATTTACCACCACTACATTATCAAGTCCGATTACCACAACCGGCTTATCTTCTTGATTATGGATGTAAGAATTCTCAACACTTTCGAGTTCAATCTTATTGCCTTTGGCGTAATTACCGTCACTGTCTTGGTCAACTACCTTATGTAAATCCCCATATGAGCCAAGGTCTATCCAATAAAAACTTGCCGGCACCACCAATAGATCATCTACTTTCTCTATCAAGGCATTGTCTATATTCTGTGAAGTCAATGATAAATACGCCGTCTGACTATTATCTTCGACCTGTAAAGCCCTGTAGTTTTCGCACAGTTCAGGTGCATGACGATTCATGGCCTGCTCAAATGTATTAATCGAACCAATAAAATAGCCGCAGTTCCATAAGTATTCACCGGTTTTTAAATATTTTTTTGCGGTCGTGTAATCCGGCTTTTCCTTAAAAGATTTAACGTTGAACGAAAAATTAGCATCATCAAACAATGCGCCCTTTTGAATATACCCGAAGCTGATTGCCGGGTAATCAGGCTCAATGCCAATCAGTACAATTCGGTTTTCTTTTTTAGTGAGTGAGGCGGCCAGCTGTATGCTGTGATTAAAGCCTTTTATATCGCGGATGTAGTGATCGGCCCACAGAATAAACACCGGCTCATCCTTGTCGTGATTTTTTTGCAACTCAACGAGTGCCGCCAACATACAGTTCGCCGTTCCTCGTCTGCCCGGCTCTATAATTAGGTGTGCTTCACTAAGTTCCGGCAATTGCTGCTTTACGTGGTGCGCGTGCCCTTTTTCGGTCAGCACATACACTGTGTCGGCTACACCAACAGCACGCTCATACGTTTGCTGCAACAAAGATTTTGCTTGTCCGTTAACGCTCAGTAAATGCTTCGGATAATCCGGCGTGGATAGGGGCCACAGTCGCGTTCCGGAACCTCCCGCAATAATAACTGCAATCATGTATGTTTCTATTGTACCAAAGCCTTACGGTCGTTTGATGATTCGTTGGTATGTTTGTATGAACTGTTCGCCAATAGCTGTCCAATTATAGTGTTCGAGCGTGTATGCGCGGGCTTGCTGGCCAAACTTTTTGGCGGCGTTCGGGTCATTCACAAAACGATTGATGTTTTCAATAAATTCCCTTCCATCCTCGCTCTCTACAAGTACACCGTTTTTGCCGTCTGCCACGGCATCTTTTATACCCTCAATGCCAGCAGCCACAACTGGCACCTCGCACAGTGCTGCCTCCAAAAGGACGCGGCCAAAGCCTTCCATGTCATTTGGCACCACAATGTTAGGCATTACAAATACGTCGGCTGCATTGTATAAGTTTTGCATATATTCATCGCTGGTTCGGCCAAGTAAAAATACATTGCCTTCTAATTTGTGTTTTTTAATTGCCTGTTCAATTACTTCCCTTTCTTCACCGTCACCAGAAATAGCAAGTACTATATTCTTGTTCTTTTCTGCAAGCTTTGGCATAACATTTTCAACAAACCAACGTACACCTTTACGCCTCACAAGTCTGCCGACGGATAAGATAATTTTCGTGTCGCTTGTTACATTAAGTTTCTGCGTAACATAATCCCTGGCTTTGCTTTTGTCGTACATGAATAAATCGTCGGTAATCCCCAGCGGAATAATTTTTGTCTTTTTTATATCAACGCCTCGCTTCACTGCTTCGGATTGGGCAGCACCACTAATACAGAACACATGGTCGGCTTTTCGAAGAAAGCTAATGTTGACCGCCTGATAAAGTTGCAATTTATACGTTAAGTCGAGTCCGTGCGCAACAACGACAAATGGCTTACGAAACAAGCGACTCAATAACCAGCCAATAGGTGCTAGCACGCCGTCTTGCATATGTATAACGTCAACTTTC
>CAZGQU010000085.1:0-3350 GCA_964527845.1 uncultured Candidatus Saccharibacteria bacterium
TGTCAATCGCCAATGGGTTGCTACTTTCTTAAAACGCTTCTATCCAGACATCCTAGTATGCTCAGACCGGCCTGATAAGCTATTATAGAGTCATGCACGTTACGTTCGACCATGCCACCCAAGAAGCTCCGGCAATCACAACCTTCTGGTTTAAGCCGCCGCATCCCGTCCAAAATATTCCTGGGCAATACATCGAACTCACCATTCATCACGAAAATCCAGACAGTCGAGGCGAAAAGCGCTGGTTTACACTATCTAGTTCACCGACGGATAGTTTAGTGTCGATTACAACTCGCCTGTCAAACCCTGGCAGCACATTTAAACAAGCCTTGCAGCATCTAAAGCCTGGCGATGAAGTTATTATGTCTGAGCCAATGGGCGACTTCGTTCTACCCAAAGACAGCTCAATTCCGCTGACTTTTGTGGCCGGCGGTATCGGCCTGACACCATTTCATAGTATTTTACGCTGGCTGGCCGACATGGATGAACAACGAGATATTCGCTTTTTATACGCTGTGCATTCAGAAGACGATATCATTTTTCAGGATTCATTCGAAAAAGCCGGTGTACACGCAACTATCATCGTCGGTGAACCATCGGAAGCATGGGGCGGCGAACGCGGCCAAATAACAGCCGAGCAAATTCTAAAACTTGCCGAACCAGCCGATAACGGACTGATTTATATTTCTGGCCCCGAACCTATGGTAGAGCAGCTCAACAAAGATTTACATAAACTCGGCATACCGAAGCACCGCCTCGTTGGCGACTATTTCCCAAATTATTCAAATATTTAGATTAGAGGACGGACATCGGCTTTGGCCGAAGAGACGCCTAAGAAAATAAGCGTTGCGCGGCCAAACTCAGTCCCTTGGACCGACTGAAAGGAGTTGTTTGGCTGTCGCTTGTTTTACTTGGCGGGGCTCCTTGCGACAAAACGTAGTCCGTAGATTTTTTGGTTACTTTTTGCCAATGAAAAAAGTAACAAGTCAGTTTTGAGGAGGGTGTTCGCGGTCTTCTAAATACTCGCGGATCATCAGGGCGGCGGTCGCGCCTTCGCCGGTGGCAGATTCAATCTGCATAGTGGCACCGCTGCGGATATCACCGGCAGCAAATATACCTGACACATTTGTTTGCAAGCCAATATTAGTTTTGACAAGCCCAATATCGTCTAGCTCCACTCCGGAACCTTCCAAGAAACCGGAGTTAGGTAACAGCCCTACAAATATAAACACGCCGTCGGTTTCAAATATCACTTTCTTGCCGGTCTCCGTGGTAGTACCAATAACTTTAGTGACCTTATTATCTTCACCGACAATCTCATTGGTGGAAGTGCCCAGATGCACCGTTATTTTACCTTTATCAACAAATTTTTGTAGTTCATGCTGCAACACATCGCTGGCTTTGATGGTCGAACGTACCAAAAGGTCAATATGCGAAGCAAAACGAGTCAAAAATATTGCTTCTTGAACGGCTGAATTACCACCGCCAACGACTACCAAACGCTTATCGCGATAAAATGCGCCGTCGCAAGTAGCGCAGTAGTGAACGCCGCGAGCATAATATTCTTGCTCGCCCGGTACGCCAATTTTTTTATAATCGCTGCCGGTGGCAATCAAAATTGCTCGAGCTTTCATATCGCCGCTCGTGGTTTCCAAACGCTTGTATTCGCCCTCGTCATGCACTTTCAACACTTCACCCAATTCAATTACCGCACCGAACCGCTCGGCCTGCTTTTGTAAGCCCTGCGCCAGCTCCAAACCCTGTATACCCTCTGGAAAGCCTGGGTAATTATCAACCCAATCAGTAATCGCAGCCAAACCACCCGGCACGCCTTTTTCAAACAAAAGTGTATCAATATCTTCACGTGTAGTATAAATCGCCGCACTCAAAGCTGCCGGCCCGGCTCCAACCATTATTACATCATGTGTCTTAATTTCAGTCGTTTCACTCATCGTTCTACCTATTCTATGGTCAATTTTAAGAAATAGCTGGTGCTAATTTTGCGAGGTTATATCCAATCACCACAGATTTACTATCATCCTCTTTGGTCACCACGGTAATTGGTACCGTCAATGCACCGCTTAGCTGCAAGGCTTCGGCTTGACGCTCAGGATGTTCGTCTAAGTTTACTTCCTCGTAGCTGAGGCCTTTGGAGCTCAAGAATTTCTTGACCATCGGACAGTAGGCGCAGGTCGTGGTAGTAAATATTGTGATGTTTTTTGGCATAAGTAGTACCCTCGTTTTATGTTTCTATTACCTAGCTCTATATTATATATAGCGTTTAATAATACTTCAATACGCTATATATTGTGTTTTTTACGCTAATGTTAATTTTTTCCCTCGATAGCAGTTAGCTCTATATCAAATACCAAATCGGCATTTGCCGGAATACCCGAACCATATGGCGGTCGGTCTCCATATGCCATAGCAGCCGGAATCAACAAGCGACGCTTACCACCAACTTTCATGCCTGGAACACCCTTAGTCCAACCAGCAATAACCTGATTAAGACCGAATGTTATAGGCTTGCCAAAACTGTGTGATGTTTGGAATACTGCACCTGTCTTAGCAAGCGCACCAGTATAGTGAGCCGTAATAGTATCGCTGGGAGCGACTTCTGGTCCATCGCCTTCAATCAGGTCAGTTGCCACTAGCTCAGTCACCGCGTCTACCGGTGTGAAGCTATCCATTAGTTACTCCCCGTATCTTTTATGCCAAGCAGCTTCACTACAAACACGAGGTCCGAATTTGCCGGAATGTCTTCGCCCATCGCTTGATCACGATATGCGAGTTCAGACGGAATTACTAGCCGACGGGTTTCACCAACTTTCATGCCAATAAGCCCTTGGTCCCAACCTGGGATTACGTTACCTGCACCTAAAGTAAATGCAAACGCAGTGGGCTGCGTAAAGTTCTCATCAAAGAGCTTGCCATCGCCGGCGAGCGTTCCGTAGTACTTTGCAACTACGCAATCACCTGCTTTGGCTGTTTGGCCAGAACCAGGTGTAAGGGTCGTTTTCTCAAGTTTTGTCACGTCGCCAGATGGTTTGTATACTTCTGGCGCTGACAGAGTTTCTTCGGCTTGGGTTGAAGTACAGCTTTGTGCCGTTTGTGCGGCTGTATCTTGCGGCTTATTATCACCGTCTTTTGTAAGCTGCCAAATGACTATGCCGCTAAATGCGAATGTTGTCAGGAAAAACGTTACTACTATTACCAATATGAAAACGCGCGACGCGTCCCATTTGGGCTTTTTGTCTGCCATTTATAAACCCCTCTAATTTATATTGGAATATTATACGGGATTTATCATCTGAACAACAAATGTTTTGAGAGTTTCTGGAGAGTGATTA
>CAZGQU010000086.1:0-3317 GCA_964527845.1 uncultured Candidatus Saccharibacteria bacterium
ATATCATATTCGGTATCACCGACCTCCTCTGGCTTAATATCCAGAAGCTTCGCAGCACTTGCTTTCTCCTTGTCACCTATTTTGCGGTCACGCGCTCCAGTCGGAATAATCATGGCTGGTGCAATTGGCTCCTTAAGTACAAGCTCCAGTTCTGCCCCCACTTTATGAATCTGTCCGCCTTCGAGCACCGCCTTCCATTCATACCCACCCTTAAACTCCGGGTCATATAGCGACGCACTTTGGTTTGATAACTTCGTGATATCCAGACCTTTGTTGTTCTCCCTGCCAGGTCCAAGCTCCGCCATTGCCGCGCGAAAAGCACTCTCTTGATCCTCTGTAAGTTCCACACCCCACTCAACATCTGCCCGGCGCTCTTTATCCGCGGGATTTGGGAACACTTCCAATGGGTTCGCATGTGGATCGCCTGTCACTGCTTCGACCGCACGTAACAATGAACCTTGGAGATGTATTTGTTCACTTGTTCGTCTAAATTCGCTCATTTGTGTACCAATTATTAATCGTAATAGTTATCTTGTATGTCCACATCTATAGAGCCATCTCGTTCACGCAGATATCGGGTGTCATTCATGTATGTGCGCATCATGGCTCTGTGTCGTTTTACTGCATCTTCTCTGGTGAAGGCAGGTAATACCGTCTTGCGATAGGCTTGTCCGTTAATAATAACTTCTGTATGCTCTAGCTGCCCCTGTTCGCTTCCGGAACGCAGGTTATGCTCAGTACCATGCTGGATTTGGCTAGAAAGTTGCTCTTCCATAAAGCTTCTCCTTTTTAAAATTGCAATGTTTGGTATTATATTGTTTGATATTTTATTTGTCAATAGTTTTTTTCACATTTAATGTATTGTAGGTGTTTTGTTGTAAATATTTTGTGAATATGGTATTCACATTTAATAAAATATGTGCTATACTCCGTTGCATGGATACTGATAAGTTAGTCGCAGTTGGCTTAAGCCCCCTTCAGGCATCAGCCTATGCATTGCTTTTAGAAAAGGGCGAGGCGGCTCCTGCAGATGCTGCAAAACAACTAAAAACAACCCGCACTAACAGTTACAAATTATTCGACAAGCTTGTCGAGATGAAGCTGGCAATAAAGAAAGAGGTGGCAAAAAAGTATGTATATTTCCCTGCCAATCCCCAAGCTATAGCCACATTGGTTGCAGAACAAAGAAATATTGCAGTCGCACGGGAAGAGGCAGCTCGAAACGTCTTATCAGAATTGCTCGCCAAATACCACACGCATACGGACCAGCCCTCTGCTTCAATTGTTACAGGAAAAAGTGCAGTTGCAGATGCCTATCGCACTCAAATTAAACCTGGAGAACCAATTTATTTTGTGCGATCACAAATGGACATACCAGTCATGGGCTTTGATCTTATGCACGAAATACGTACCACACCTGAACGGCATGGCAGCAAACGCTACGGAATTACTCCTGATATATCTACAGGGACAACCGCTAACCCGACTTCAGATAAACGTAGTGGCTTAACTCGCACCTGGATGCGCCAAGAAGATTATACTGCTCCTGTTGAATGGAGTGTCAGCGGGTCAACACTGGTTATTGTATTGTTTTCTAGGGAGCCGCATGCAATTACTATTGAAAGTCCTTTAATTGCCGACGCTTTTAGGCAAATGTGGCAGATATTAAACACCTGCCTTCAAAACATGCCATACTACAGCGAACTGCCTCGCAAACTCCCGCTCAGCCAATAAATAAGTAGCAAAACGTTAGCCATTAGCAAGATATTGACACCTCAGGGTATAATGTAATTACCACTAAAAAGCTAACAAACACTTAAAAATCATGTTGGTACACATACACAAAAAACACCTCAAGTGGCAGACGATAGAGCTAGCACTTATCTTAGGTGTCGCCTCTGGCGTGGCGAGCCTGTGGCTTGGCAAGCTTGCAGCCATTGTGTTTGCAACCGCCTTTTTGTGCGCCGCGGTGCATGCGATCCTGGAACACAAGGTCGAGAAAAAACATATCCGTACCGCTCGACTCAAGCAAACACATCATTTTGTGCTGCCAGAATCAACCATGACAGCATTGTGGTGCGGCTTAATTATTGGCGGCTTGGCAATCGGGAATTTTTTGTTTTTCTTTTCACGTCACGGGATTGCTCTTGATAGCGTGCCTACCAGTGCTCCAATTTACGCCCAAGCAATCGGCCTTGCGGGCCTCACGGTCATACTTTGCACGCTAGTCCACATGCTTCATCGACGCTTCCGGTTCTCGCTGCGACTTGAACTGCCGCGTGTCCGCAAACAGCGGCTCTTTTTGGGCTACGCTTACGCCGCATTATGTACCCTACTAGTAGCCGGCATCGCCCTGTTGATTGATGGTCAGTTTTTGCAAGCACCAACTATGATTGATTGGTATTTTGCCGCCCTCGCTGCCGGAATATTCATCGTTATCCGCGAGTTCCAACTCTACGACCGTAAACACCACCGCAAGTCCATTCGCACGCTCCACGCCCACATTCAGAGCGCTGCGCGCAATTAGATACATGTCAACTTTAGTTTGTACTTTATTCCATGTACACTGGTAGTGATGAAAGAGAAGATACTGGTATTTGTTGGTATGCCTGGCGCTGGCAAAAGCACCTTGGTTGAATACCTGGAAAGAAAAGGCATCCCAAGCGTGTATTTTGGCGGTATTACCCTTGACGAAGTGAAACGTCAAGGCCTTGAAATAAATCCCGAAAATGAAAAACGTGTCCGTGAAGAATTACGTGAGCGCGAAGGCAAGGATGTATACACGCCAAAAGAATTATCGAAAAGATTGAAGCTCTCATTGCTGCTAGTCACGACACTGTTATTGCCGATGGGCTATACAGCTGGACAGAATATAAAGTTTTTAAGGAAAAATTTGGTGATAATGCAGTCATTATAGCCGTGACAGCACCGCGCAAAGTGCGGCATGATAGGCTATCCCACAGGCCGATACGACCATTAACTAATACCGAAGTCACTGCGCGTGAATACGCAGAAATTGAAAACATAGAAAAAGGCGGCCCAATCGCTAACGCAGACTACACTCTTGTCAACGACAAAACTCAGGATGATCTCATCGCTGACCTCGAGAAAATTCTCTCTGCTCTTTGAGATACAACAGATAATTCGCTCTTAAATTTTTGCTTTGATGTGCAATATTTTACAGCAATTCGCGGCGCAAACCGGTTAAATACTTAGGTAATATAACAGGAGGTTTTTATGGCTGATGTAACATCAAAACATGTGGCAATCCTGGTTGAGAATTACTTTGAAGAGTCAGAATTTGTAAAGCCCAAGGA
>CAZGQU010000087.1:0-345 GCA_964527845.1 uncultured Candidatus Saccharibacteria bacterium
CGATATATGCCATAAGTTTGCGTAAATTCGCACGATACTCTTCTAGACTTGTCCTGCCCTCTTCAAGTCCTGGGTCCAAGCCGAGATGGTAATGCAGCGTCGCTCGTTTTTGTCCCGGAATACGCCGCGTGGCATACGGAAACACCCGGCGCAGTAGCTTCAAGGCATGGCGCACACTGCTGGAGCTAAGGTACGGGCCAAAATAACGTGCCCCGTCGTCGAGCGGCCGGCGAGTCGTAGTGACAGTCGGGTAATCACTATCATACTCGATTCGGATGTAGCTCATCGACTTGTCATCGCGCAGCAAAATATTATAGCGCGGCATGTAGCGGCGAATCATTTCGT
>CAZGQU010000087.1:355-3165 GCA_964527845.1 uncultured Candidatus Saccharibacteria bacterium
TCTAAGAATAGTGCCTCGATTTCGCTTTCAACTACCATCCAATCAACATCAGCAATTTCTGCAACCAGCGCTTCAGTTTTTGGATCCCGAGCGCGTGATTTCTGAAAATATTGGCGCACCCGGTTTTTTAGTACCGCTGCTTTACCAACATAAATGATCTCACCCGTTGTATTCTTATGGAAGTACACACCTGGATGCGCCGGCAATTCTTTTAGCTTTTTTTCTAGCCTCTCGTTCACCCTTACATTATAGCCTGTTTTCTATCTGTTATACTAAGGCCAACTATGCAAGACTTTATTTCTGCCTACGTTGCCGAGGTTTCTAGGCAATTCGCAAGCGAACAGGCGCGTGAGCATGGCTACCGGCCAGCGCTAGAGCGGCTGATGAATTCGTTTCATGACGTCGGCGCGACAAATGACCCCAAGCGTTCGGCACACGGCAACCCCGATATGATTTTTTATAAGCAGTCGAACCATCATGTGATTCTGGGTTATGCCGAAGCTAAAGATATCACTGTGAATTTAAATAAAACCGCCAAGACCGAGCAACTGCACCGCTACTCCGGCTACAACAAATTATTTTTAACCAATTATTTGGAATTCCGCTTTTATCGCAACGGCGAAGAGTACGAGCGTATTAGCATCGGCCAACTCAACGGACAGACCATTCGTTTTGACGAATCACAATTTGTCCGCCTGGCACATGAGCTGCAGGCATTTTTAGAGCTTCCGCCAGAAACAATCCGCTCTGGCCGCCGCTTGGCCAAAATCATGGGTGGCAAGGCACGACGCATTCGCGATAATGTGCAACATTATCTGGAGAACGATCATGAGCAAAATGCTGAGCTAGAGCGTATCTATAAAATGATGAAACAGCTACTTGTTCATGATCTCACTAAAAATAAATTTGCCGATATGTATGCCCAAACATTGGTGTACGGCTTGTTCGTTGCCCGCTACGGCGACACGACACCAGAAAGCTTCGACCGCCAAGAAGCACGCGACCTCGTGCCAGCCAGCAACCCATTTTTGCGGCACTTTTTTGACCACATTGTCGGACCAAACTTTGACGTGCGCCTGAGTTATATCGTTGATGAATTGTGTGAAATTTTTAGCGTGAGCAACGTGCAGGATATCGTGCATAAACACTTACGCATCCAAGACCAGACTACTGATACCAAAGATCCTATTATTCACTTCTATGAAGATTTCTTGAACGAATACGATCCTCTGGAGCGCAAAAAAATGGGCGCGTATTACACACCAATTCCGGTAGTTAAGTTCATTGTCCGGCATGTCGACAAAATCTTAAAAGAAGATTTTGGAATCACTAAGGGTCTTGCCAGCACAGAGACAATCAACCACTGGATCGAAACCGGCCAAGACCATCGCAGTGACAAACGTAAGAAAGCCATGACGGGTTACTACAAAGAGATGCCACGCGTGCAGGTTTTGGACCCCGCCGTCGGCACCGCAACATTCTTAAACGAAACTATTAAGTATATTTACGAGGACTTTAAGGGCCAGGAAGGCCGCTGGCCAAGTTATGTACACGATAATCTAATGAAGCGCCTATTCGGCTTCGAGCTAATGATGGCGCCATACACAATTGCACATTTGAAGCTCGGCATGACACTCAAAGAAACGGGCGTAGAGACACTCGATGAACGGTTGGGTGTGTATCTTACAAATACGCTCGAAGAAGGCGTTCCTGTACAACAAGATTTATTCAGCTTTGGCCTGGCGCAAGCCGTTTCCGACGAATCACGGCACGCCTCCGAAATAAAAAGTGAGCGTCCGATTATGGTTGTCATGGGCAATCCGCCGTATTCCGTTAGCTCAAACAATAAAAGTAAATTTATCGAAAACTTGCTCAAAGACTACAAAAAAGACCTGAACGAGCGCAATATTCAACCCTTAAGCGATGACTATATAAAATTCATTCGCTTTGCCGAAGAAATGGTAATTGATAACGGCAGTGGTGTTGTGGCGATGATCACTAACAACAGCTACATCAACGGCATTATCCATCGCCAAATGCGCAAACATTTACTGCAGACATTCGACAAAATTTACATCCTTGACTTACATGGCAACAGCAAAAAGCAAGAAACCGCGCCCGACGGCAGCAAGGACGAAAATGTTTTCGATATTCAACAAGGCGTCGCCATAGTCCTCATGATAAAAACAGAAAACAAAAAAGCTCAAAAAGAATATGGCGATGTGTACCATGCTGAATTATTTGGTCTAAGAAAATATAAATTCAACCAGCTCAATGCAGGCATCGATTTTACCCCCGTGACATTTGATACAAATAATTTCTTTTACGCCAATAAGAATTTCGATGGCCACAGCGACTACGAATCATTTGTACCTTTTAGGGAGCTATTTATTAAGACATCTATGGGAATAGCAAGTGGTGACGACGCAAATCTTGTGAGCTTCGACCAAGAAATGCTGAAGCAAAAATATTCAATCCAGCCGACAAAATTTTACTACCACCCGTTTGATACCCGGTGGATAGTATTCGACAACAAGCTACTCCAAAGGGCGCGGTTTAAGCATATGTCGAACTTTACGAATGGTGAAAATATCGGCATGAATGTCGTTCGCCAGTCTAAAGCTCGCGGCTCAGAAGTCTTGGTGACAGATTCAGTGTCTAATCGGGATTTGGTAACAAATCACACCTTCAATGCACCGCTTTATTTGTACCACGACGATGGTACGCGGACGGCCAATTTTGACGAACAGAAGCTCAAACAGCTCACACGTAATATAACCATTGATTACTCCCCTCAAGATATTTTTGAC
>CAZGQU010000088.1:0-3134 GCA_964527845.1 uncultured Candidatus Saccharibacteria bacterium
ACAATTATAGTTATATAATTAAGTTAATAATTCATATCAACAAAGACGGAGACCACTATAGATGGCCACGAATGACACGCAGTCGGTACTAAATACAGAGAAGTTTGTGCAAGATATTCTTGAGACTATTGAGCGTGAACGGGAAAGGGAAATCATTGCCCGCCGTTTTGGCTTGTTTGACCGCAAAGAAACTCTGGAACAAATCGGCGAGCTGCTTGGCATTACTCGTGAGCGTGTCATGAACCGTCTTAAGGCCACTGCCGAAGCAGGGGAGTTGCCTCATATTAAAGAGAGCGAAGCGCAACTTTCGGCATACTTACAAGATGCCGGCTGCGTCAGCCGTATCACCGACGCAGCAGAGGCTTTGACGGCTGAGAATTCTAAAACCGATCAATCACGCCTCGCTTTTTTGGCAAGTTTGAGCCCCCATATCGTGACTATTGACGAGAACGATGACTATTTCCAGTCTGTAGCACTCGAGAGCATGGGGTCGGATAAAGACATCAAGCAAAAGGTAAATACCATTATTGATGCGATTAAAAAAGTTGGCGAACCGAAGACGATGAAGTCAATCGCTAAATCTGCTGACATGGAGGACGCAAAGCAAGCCGAGGCATTGGCCAAAACGTCCAAGAAATTAGCTACACTGCATGGCCGATGGGGTCTTGTTAAATGGCCGATGGTAAATCCCAAGAACATTCGCGACAAAATCTACGTCATCTTGAAAGAACATGGCAAGCACATGCACTTCAGCGAAATTGCCGAAGCAATCAAGGAGTCTAGCTTTAAGCGCAAGGATGTTACTACCCAAGCAATCCATAACGAACTTATCAAAGACAAGCGCTTCGTACTTGTAGGGCGGGGCATTTATGCGCTCAAAGAGTGGGGTTACAAGAAAGGCACTGTTGCAGACATTATTGCCGATATCTTACGTGAAGAAGCCGCACCATTACACCGCGATGAGATCGTAAAGCGCGTGCTTGAGAGTCGCTACGTTAAAGAGACCACTATCCTTCTTAACCTGCAGGGCAAACCGCAATTTAAGCGCGTTGCTAAAGCTACCTACGAACTCGCCGAGTAAGTCTTACGACCGCCAACGCAACTAGCTTATTGCCACTATTATTTTCAAATAAATAGCTTCATATACAAAAGCTGTACAAAATGCGAACATATAGAGTGCTGTAGCCAAAGCCAAGGCAACATGGCTATATGCCAAAAAGCGCGCACATGCCATGGAGGCAAGTGGGCATAAAAAATAAATGTACGTATGTATGAAAAAATTAAAAATATCTGGCTGAGTGGGGTGGTATGGAAGCCTACATCGGGACACAGACATGACGTCGCACAATGTATATTTTGCGACGCGTATATTAGTATATAAGCATGAGTGTGTGTACCCCCTAAATAGGGGACTTTTACAAAAAATCACATACGATTCTGAAATTCCCGCGCACCACACTCTCATTCGTTACACGTCTTGCATATAGCTTCCTACAGGCCTTAACATGAATGCGCCATTAGCATATGCTACATTTTGGTGTAAGATTTCTTACATTATTATTTGACTTTTCCACAGTGTGCGTGAAAAGTTTGCTTTTTCGCACCTTTGATAGCAAAATTTGCATTTCCCCTTTTTTAATGCCCTAATCCCCTATTTTTGACTTTTCCCTATTTGTATATAGAAATATAGTTTTTTAACAATACGATTTGTTTTTGAAATATGAACATTTTACGAACAATAGCAGGGTAAGAATAGGGGGAGACCCTGAGGTTATAGCTCAGCAAATAATAACCATTACAGACTGCGCCGTATCGCATTACTGCATCTGAGCTGTTGGTTAGTCATTCTCTGGGTCCTCTATTCGCTTATAGACACCTACTTGTAGTACACTCTCTCCCCTACCCGCACATCAATATACTCGGTTGGCGTAACATGCTTTTCGTCCAATCTTTTTTGAGTTGCTAGGTAAGCACCGATCTGCTGTCGAGCATCATTCGAAAAAGTAAATAGGATGTGATATGGCTTATCCTTGAGATGAACCTGCAGCCGCTGCGGCTCAGGTGGGAGCGTAAATGAACTGACGGTAATGTTACTGCGTGCCAGCTGCTGCTCAACGGTCAAAATAAACGCTACTTCTGTACTTGGCAATACTCTTGTGCCGATAGCAGGGTTTACACTTGCTGAGTCGTGTACGGTTGCAACATTCTGTGCACCATCTGCCTTGTTTTTTGAGATGATGTCGCCTTGGTCGTTCAGCACAAAACTAGCGCCGCTCTTATCAACAAATATGAGTGTGCCCGGCGAGGGGTCAACGTACACTATCGGCTGCTTCCCAACAAGTGGCAAAGCAATTCGCACATTTGCTACCTCTGGAAATTCTGCTAAAAACTGCTTCTTAAATGCAGCTTGGCTGAAGGTAAGTTTAGTTTTGTTTGTAATCGAATCATTAAACATCTTCTCTGCCGCAGATACATAAACAGCTGGTTCTCGCAGACTCATTCGTTCAGCGAGGCTACCAGTCAGTACGACCTTCGGCGCACCCAAAAATAAGCTAAATCCTATAAGTCCAGCAGCCATAATAAACCCAGTTAGCGCCAATATTTTTTGGCGCTGCATGGGTCGTCGTATCTTAATGGCAGCTACGCCATCTTTTGCGCGATCACGTTTTGTTTCGCTTGGCGAACGGTTAGCATAATATGAAAATACTTTACGCGGTTCGCTGGTTACAGCAGGCCGATTACGTTTGCGAGCAGTAGGGGTGCCGGATTGTTTTCTTTTGCCAAACATATAAACAGTTTATGCCCTTGCTTCTCCGAGTATTACCTGTGCCAGTTCTTTACTGGCCTGTGGGTGAGCAAACTTATGCAGCTGTCGACCGAGTTTTTGTCGTACGTCAGGCCTCGCGAGCAGTGCAGCCAGCATGTCATACAATAGGGTCGGATCTGTCTGTAAATCCGATTGAGGCACCACCTTTACCGCCTCGGCTTTTTCAAAGGCGATTGCGTTTTTTAATTGGTGGCCACCCGCTAGCACCGGATTTGGTACAATCACACAGGCCTTTCCCTGCATAGCAAGTTCCGCCATATTTGTGGCACCTGCCCTAGCAACCACCACATCTGCGGCACCACTGTAC
>CAZGQU010000089.1:0-3120 GCA_964527845.1 uncultured Candidatus Saccharibacteria bacterium
CACCTCAAAACCTGTTTCTTTCGTCATCATTTCATCAAGCAAAATAAGATCTGGCTTGTATTCTATCGCATTGGCAAGTTCGTCTTCACCGTTGGCTACACGGCGAACTTCAAAACCCTCAACCTCAAGGCGCATCAAGTATACGTTTGCTACACCGTCGTCGTCTTCAACTAATAGTATCTTTTTTGGTTTGTTTCCTAGCACACTCATACTGCTTAAGCTACCTTACTCGTCACTCTTTTGCAAGCAGCTACTCACAAAACCATCAAACATTGGATGCGGCCGGTTTGGTCGGGACTTAAATTCTGGATGAAACTGACTTGCCAAGAAAAATGGATGGTCAACACCTTCTATCATTTCGACTAAACTATTATCAGGATTAATACCGCTTGCCTTAATGCCCCAACTAGCATACTTATCCTGGTAGTCCGGATTACACTCATATCGATGCCGGTGTCGCTCAACAATGTGATCAGTGCCATATATTGTTGCTGCAAGTGAACCGGTTTCGAGATTGCAATTATAATCACCGAGCCGCATAGTGCCGCCTGTGTTTTCCTTGCCTTCTTGACCTTTCATGGTGGTGACTACAGGCTGGCCTCCATCAGGGTCAAATTCGGCAGAATGAGCGTGCGTAAGCCCTGCTAATCGTGCTGCGCCAATAACAGCCACTTGTAGTCCTAGACAAAGGCCAAGATATGGCTTTTTATGTGTAAATGCGTATTGCGCTGCCTTGATTTTGCCTTCTACGCCACGGTTTCCAAAGCCGCCGGGTACTAATACACCGTCAACTCCTTCAAGTTCGCGCGTGTCGCCCGTTTCACCAAGCTTTTCAGCATCAATCCATTTAATAGCTACATCGGCATCGTTTGCCCACGAGGCGTGCCTAAGTGCCTCAAATACCGACATATACGTATCGGCGTTATCAAGATACTTCGCAACCACGCCTATAGTTACTTGATGGGCATGCTCCTTCTTAGCTCGATCAACCAACGCCTGCCATTCTTTAAGATCTGGTTCAATTCCATCAAGATCCAGACGCTGTGCAATCACTTTATCAATTCCAGATTTATGCAAGGTTAACGGTACCTCATAAATTGTTGATGCATTTGGCAATAGCGCCACCGCATTCTCGTCAACACCGCAAAATAGGCTGAGCTTCGCGCGAACACTATCGGGTGCCGGATGTTCACTTCTAGCAACTAAAACATCTGGTGTAATGCCGAGCCCACGCAGGTCACGGACCGAATTTTGAGCCGGTTTTGTCTTAGTCTCTTCGCTCACACTCAAATACGGCAAGTATACCACATGGACGTACAGGCAGTTCTCGCGCCCCACTCGCATACTAAATTCGCGGATAGCTTCGATAAATGATAGTGATTCGTAATCGCCGACCGTACCCCCGATTTCTACGATATGAACATCGAAGCCCTTGCCCGCTTCCTGGATATAGTCCTGAATTTTGCTAGTGACATGCGGAATAATTTGAACTGTTTTGCCTTCAAGCAAACCGTTTCGCTCATCCTGAACGACCTGCATAAGCACACGACCACTCATAAGCGAGCTTACTTGAGTCAATTCTTCGTCCAAAAATCGCTCATAGTGCCCAAGATCCAAATCGGTTTCAGCACCATCTTTAGTTACAAAGCATTCGCCGTGCTCACGCGGATTAAGCGTACCTGCGTCAACGTTGAGATATGGGTCGCATTTTTGCAAATTAACACTCAGCCCGCGTGCCTTGAGTGTGTTGCCGATTGAGGCGGCCGTGATACCCTTTCCGAGTCCGGAAAGTACACCACCAGTTACAAAGATATACTTCGTCGCTTTTTCAGCCACCTATTTATTATCCCTTCCTTCTCATAGATAGTACTCTACTGTCCCCGTTGATGCAACTGTTTACCGGTTAAGGATTTCGATTGCTTTGTCTTTTTGCGGATCACGGCCGGCGGCGATATCTCCATCGCTTATTTTGATTTCGGTATCCGGCTTGATACCTTTTTTATCGATGTTTTGGCCGTTCGGACGGTACCAGCGTGCAATGGTGACTTTTATTTCTCCACCACCTGGTAGCTTAATGATTTGCTGCACACTACCCTTGCCATAACTTTTCTCACCAAGTAACGTTGCGGCGTTATTATCCTTGAGCGCGCCAGCGACAATTTCACTGGCGCTAGCACTACCTTTATTAATAAGTACAACTGTTGGCACACCGCGCAGAACGCCGTTATTGGTCGCCATATAGGTTTGCTCTACCTTGCTATCGCGTTTTTCTTGCAAGATTAACTTGCCGCTTTGCAACCACATATTTGCTGTTTCCACTGCTGTTGAAACCGTGCCGCCAGGATTACCACGCAAGTCGAGTATGACACCTTTTACTCCGGCTTGCTTAAACTCATTAGCCGCCTTTTCGGTTAAAGTCGCGGTGTCCGCTTGGAATTGCGTAATGTGAACATATCCGATGTTGCCAGGTAAAATTTCGTATTCTACGCTTGGCACCTTAATGTTGTCTCGAGTAATAACAAAGGTTTTTCGCTCCTGCTTGTTACGTAAAATCTCAAGCGTTACCTGAGTGGCTTTTGGGCCTCGAATACTACTCACGGCTTCGTCAATTGACATGCCGGTGGTCGTAGTGCCATCAACAGACAAAATAATATCTTGCGCCTTAAGACCGGCTTTTTCAGCTGGGAATCCAGCAATCGGCGACACAACAATTAAATTATTGTCGGCATCTTTACCAAGCTCCGCACCAATACCAGTGAACGTACCTTCTAGCTGCTCATCAAACTTTTTGGCGTCTTTAGCATTAAAAAACTCGGTGTACGGATCACCGGTAGCGTTTACTAAGCCGGTTTTTAGCCCATCTTCTAACTGGGACGAGGATAATTTGCCGTCGTAATTAGATCGAAGAATATCATACAGTTGTTCGACCTCGCGGTAGTCTAAATTAGCGGGAAGTTTGCTGTTTTCACCTGTCGATGACAGCGAGATTGCTCCTCGACCAATACTTAGGCCTAGCCAAAAAATGGCCGCGAGCACTACAGCAGCGAAAAATATCTTTCCTAGTATCTGTTTTTTACCAGCCTGATTCTTTACAGCAGACACAGCAACCCTCTCTTAAAT
>CAZGQU010000090.1:0-2973 GCA_964527845.1 uncultured Candidatus Saccharibacteria bacterium
AGTACATTATGACCCAACGAAGCCAGCCATAGCGCATCTCGCCCTTCTCCACCGCCAATATCGAGCACTTCCAGCCGTGACTTCATGTGGCCTATGTATGACAGCAGGTTAGCTCGGGCAACTTCCTCACGCACATAACCACGAACCGTATCAAGATACCCGCTATATTGTCCGGTGGTTTCTTGATTGAATTGTGAGTGAGTCTCTGACACTGCTTACATCTCCTTAAACTAAAAAATCGCCTCTTTTGAATGTCAGAGTCCCGAATTTTCAGGATGGTACCATCTGACTTCCAAAAGAAACGATTCTTTTAGCACTTAGTTAATCGCTATTACGGGCTGCCCGTCGAGGTCTATTAGACTTTCTTTTAAGCCGTTCTTCTCGCTGCATTCGCGGTTGATAGCCGCTCATCCAGTACTATTTAAGCATCATCTAAGCCAATCCTTCGTTTTAATCGAGTTAAACTTTGGCCGTATTGCTTTAGTTTCTTTTCTCGATTTAACGCAGCTTGCTTAGATGCATAGGCTTCATAATAAACCAAATCCCATGGTAAATCTGACTTTGTTGATCTAGAATTACCGTTATTATGTTCGTAAAATCGTCTCTTTAAATCAGATGTTTCACCGATATAAAATTTCCTTAATTTGCGACTTCGCAATAGGCATACGTAATGCATGCGACGATTTTACCCTGCCTAAAAAGTGCTGGAGTGCATGTTCCGAATTATTAACTCCTTTATTATACCGCAGAATAGGTGTATTTTACAACTATTGATTAAGGTAGCTCTGCACCACTGCCATAAGTGGCAACTGCTCACCCTGCCACATATTTGTCACCATACCATCTTCAGTAGTTACGATAAAAGCTGGGTATTGCACCACATCATACAACTTTGCTGTTTCAGCGCCTTCTACGCTATCAAGATCATAACTGGTAATTGGTGCGTTTGGATCAATATGCGATTTGTAATCATGCATAAAGGTCTCGACTGCTCGAGCATGCTCGCTATTTTGCCGATAAAGGATAAGCAATTTCATAAGCTCCAGTGTACCATATGAGTTGATCAAAAAGAGCCCTCTGAGGACTCTTTTTGACACATAAGACTATTCTCTTAAGAACAACCAGTTGTAGAGCCGCAGCTGGTACAAACATAACAACTGCCCGATCGCTGTGTCTGATTGCCACAGTTGTAGCAAAGCGGTGCTGATTGATCAGCGGCTGACTCAACTTTAGTTGTATTTTTGACAACCGAGTTTTCTACCTCTGTTACAATTTCTTTTTGCGCAGGTGTTGTGCTTTTTTCAGCCGCTACTGAATTATCTGACTTATCGTCTGTCAGCAGGCTGGTTTGCGCCTCCGGCATGTCCTCTATGGAAGCTAGTCCTAATTCAAGCCGATCGTCGAACGACAGATAATCAAGCGCTAAGCGCCGGAAAATATAGTCCGTAATCGAGCTTGCGGTACGAATCTCGGCATCATCAGTAATACCTGATGGCGCAAAGGTTGTACCCCGCAAAGTCTTCACATAACTCTTTAGTGGTACGCCGTACTGCAGGCCGTGGCTGACGCTAATTGCAAATGAGTCCATTAAGCCCGAGAGCGTGCTACCTTGCTTAGATACACTAATGAAAAGTTCACCAGGAGTGCCGTCGTTGTATTCACCAACGGTGAAGTAGCCTGACAAGTCAGCCAAGTCAAAGTGGTAGGTTTTGCTGTTGCGTACTCGTGGCAGTTTACGTCGCACCGCGCCTTTGAGTACATATTTTTCAGCTGATTCTGCTGTAGTAACTACTACAGAATCTGTTTGCTCTTCCGCTTTTTCTTCCTTCTTCTTTGCAGACAAAGGTTGTGCAACTTTGCAATTATCTCGGTATATTGCGACTGCTTTTAGACCCAGCTTCCACGCATCAATATGCAGTTGCTCTACTTCTTCTACAGTTGCTTCTTCTGGCATATTGACCGTCTTGCTAATAGCGCCTGACAAGAATGGTTGTACTGCACCCATCATCTTAACGTGGCCAAGATAGTGGATGGCATTTTGGCCCACCGCACAAGCAAATACATCATAGTGTTCTTCCTTGAGTGCTGGAGCACCAACTACGGTACTGTTGTCATGGATATAATCGACAATCTGAGCAATATCCGCCTTGTTATAGCCAAGGGTCTTAAGCGCACGTGGTACCGTTTGATTCACGATTGCCATAGAGCCGCCGCCTACCAAATTCTTGTGCTTAACCAGACTAAAGTCAGGCTCAATACCAGTAGTGTCGCAGTCCATCATCAAACCGATAGTACCGGTTGGTGCCAGCACGCTTGCTTGTGAGTTACGAACGCCGTGGACTTCTGCTAAATCAACAGCCTCATCCCAAGCTGCTGCAGCAGCACTTAACAGGTCTTCAGACACGAGTGCCGCATTAATGTCGGACACTGCTTCACGATGCATTCGCAGTACTTTAAGCATGCCATCGCGATCCTTGCGGTAGCCAGCAAACGGCCCAACCATACGAGCAATTTTAGCGCTCGTTGCGTAGGCGTGTCCGGTCATAAGAGCCGTAACAGCTGCAGCCTGAGCACGGCCCTCCTCTGAGTCGTACGGCAAGCCCTGGGCCATTAACATAGCGCCTAAGTTTGCGTAACCCAAACCAAGCTCGCGGTACGCACGAGCATTTTTAGCAATGCCATCAGTTGGATAACTTGAATAACCAACAAAGATTTCTTGAGCAGTAAAGATAACTTCTACCGTGTGCTTAAATGACGTAACATCAAAGGTGTTATCTTCGTTTAAGAATTTCAGTAAGTTAATCGAAGCTAAGTTACATGCTGAATTATCAAGGTGCATATATTCAGAACATGGGTTTGATCCGTTGATACGACCAGCGTTTGGCGTTGTGTGCCATTTATTAATTGTAGTATCGAATTGCATGCCAGGATCAGCACATGCCCATCCTGCTTGTGCAATCTGACGAAACAGAT
>CAZGQU010000091.1:0-2972 GCA_964527845.1 uncultured Candidatus Saccharibacteria bacterium
CTACAAAGGAGTGTGTGTCATTAATTGCGGTACTATTGCCATTCAGAGGAAAATGATGTATCTTTATACTCTGTTCTGTGAGAAAGTCAGCACCTTAAAAGAGGGCGTGTAGCTCAGTTGGCTAGAGCGCTTCCTTGACGTGGAAGAGGTTTCGGGGGTTCGAGTCCCTCCACGCCCACCAAAGCATATGCGCTATTGCTAAATGTTGACAATCATTATGTAACTTGATAGTATTAATCAGTTAAACAGGGATTTTGGGTGAGTACCAAATCAGATGTGCTTGATGATTTCAAGCTGTTTTACGAGAACTAGTTTATTCACAATCTATAGATCGTATACGCAGAACCCGAGCAGCAAGTAAATAATCTTCCTGCCTTGGACTCTGGACTAAAAAGAACGTGGTTATCCACGTTCTTTTTATATGTTTTCCACTGGCTTTTTTAATAGCGATATGTCAATATATTGGCATGGTATGTATATATTGTAGTGGCCCAACGCAAGTAGTAAATTCGCGCAAAAACGTCCGTGTGAACGCCACATGGCGCCGCAGGGCTTGCAGAAAATGTAAGGCAGTATTTACTACATATGAAGCCGTAGACTATTCTAATAGCTTCTCTGTGCGTCACAATGGCGCATCACTCACTCCCTTTAGTAGGGACAAGCTCTTTGTCAGTATTTACGAGAGCTGTAGACATCGCTCTAACCCCTTAGCGGACGCTACAGCACTCACTGCCACTATCCTTACTAAGCTTCTGCAGCAAAGTACCGAGGGCATGATAACAGTAGATGACATTCGGCATGCTACGGTTCAAACCCTCCGCAATTTTGACCATGTAGCCGAGACGTACTATACCGCCTACTTCGCTAAAAAACCCTAAGAGCGACGGGTTATCTTGCCGCCTTCTTCACTGACCACTGCTTTAACTGTCACGTCAAATTTATCTATGTACTTCTTAAACATAAGGCGTGTCTGGGAATAGAGTGCTGCCGAGGCGCCAAATACCAGTGAGGCAAGCGGCATATATATCCATTGCAGCAGCATGAATAGGGTTCGATGTCGTTTGTATCGAGCTGGCTTAGGTGGCAGAATCTTAAAACAGATATATATCGATGCTATCACGCCCAGCAAAGCTATGGTTTGAATCCGGCTGACAACTATCGGCAGCTCATTAGCGGCATAGTTTTCGGAATTAAATAACACCGGTACATATGCTGCAAATGCCAACAAAATCGGCGCTGTTGCCCAAGACACATGACTCTCCAACAACCGCAAGAACTTAAACCATAAATCAATCCGCGGCACCCTATTTTTAGAGAAAAACCCTTTATCTGCTACATACGCGACATCAGAAGCTCCCCATGTCCACCGTCGCAGCTGAATAAATTGGGCCTTGAGGGATTTGAGATAAGTTTCTGCCAATACGGCATCTTGATAAATTGGCACGTATATCGGGAAAACCTGATATTTGCCCTCGTAGCGAAAGTAAGACCGCCAGAACTGGTGTCCATCTTCTACGATAGTCCTCACACTCCAAAAGTCAGTATCAAGCAGACTCTGCATACTTTGAGCATGGGCAGAGAAGTTGCGTAGCAAATGGGGACGGGTCGTCAATGCCATGTTCCAGTACGAGTTACCGGTTGCAATCACACGCATCGGTGCGGGGACATCCCAAATATTATTAGAATATACCGAAATTGGCTGATACGATGTCCGGCGTGGATCAGGGCTAAGGGCATACACATAAGAGAGCGCTGCAAAATAATATGAATGTGGCCGGTTATCGACATCAAGCGTTGTCACCACAACCTTTAAAGGGTCTAGTTTTTCCTTTTCGAGATACGGTGTCAGCATACGGCCGGCATAGGTAATATTGCCGCCTTTGCCGATAATCTCTCCTGGTATATCAGCTGGGTGCTTAACTGCCATTGCATGTCGAAAGCTTCCCTTGTATGTTTTAACGAGATCTTTCACCATTGTCTCGGTGGCAGAACCACCACGCTCCTCGTATGCAACAACCAGTATCACTTTTTTCAGGTCGTATGCCGAGCTTAAAACCGATTGAATCGTCGGCTCCAACACTTCACGACTTTCGTTGTAAACGGCTATCATTGCTACATGTATAAGCTCACTTGGCCGCACCACTAGTGGTCGATGCTTGAGGCGCGCAATATTTTCATAGTGCCACTTCGGATGTGCGGCTGTTTTGTCCGCTTCACCGGCCTCAATCTCATCAAGCAACTTCAGCCAGTCTAGTTTTGTGTACCGCTTGACAATGCCGTGGCCTTGTAATGCGCGCAAACTGACTCCAACCGCCCGGCTAAACACAATCAATAGGTACGCGATGATAAAGAACGCCGCCACAGTTGCGTTTATTAGGCTCAATAAAAGCGGCAAGAACAGCATAGTCCAGGTGATGGCACCCGGCAAAATTTCAAACGCTCGATAGCGGTGCGAACGATCTTTTTCATATGGGATTTCGAGGTTAGTCATACGTGCACTTAGCGATGGCCTAACAACACGTTGCTGATAACACAGGTTATGATAAGCAAGATGATACTGAGTGCTAATACTGTTACGGCGACTTCGCGTTTTAGCTTATATGTGCGGACGCTCAGCACAAAACCGAACGCCACTGTAACAAGAGTAAACCAAACAAAATTCAACATTGACCACACACTGCCAGTTGGACCAAAATCTCCCCGAATAGAGTGGGTTGGCCCTTGCCGATATTCAATGTAATAGTCACTGATACCCTGCCCGCTGCCTAGCCTCAAAAGAATTGCGAAAATCGTAATAAGGGCCACGAACACTAAAAGACTGGCTAAGAACAGAATAGTTTTGTCATATAAATACTTTTTGCTTGTTGGCATGGTCACGTTATATTGTAAGCGTTTTAGCCTCAATCGTCGAGTAAGTTGGTGCGGGTGGCGGGAGTCGAACCCGCGTCTTGGCCTTGGGAAGGCCACATAAT
>CAZGQU010000092.1:0-2906 GCA_964527845.1 uncultured Candidatus Saccharibacteria bacterium
CCAAGCGTCATTTGGTTAAACGTAACATTTGAAGTTAGTGCGATATCTTGTGGTAGCGATACTGTAATTGAGCCGGTCGACCCTGTTAATACCACTTGATTATCCGTACCTTGTAGCTTCGTAACACCTGCATTATTTATCACAATGTTTGTACCTGTATCATCAATCGATATTGCCGTGTCGCCCTGTATAGTAACTACTCCCGATTTATTATTAACGCTCGATACGCCGCCAGCTCCTGTACAGGTAGAGAATACCGGCGTGCCGCTTTGCATAATCAAACATTGCCCATCAGTGCCGGCTGCCAATTCGGTGATACCGCTTGCGCCATTACCCAATAACACTGTGTTAGTGCTGAAGCTTGTTTTTCCAGTACCACCCTTATTAACAGCGATGTTCTTCAAACTTACGTCGCCCGAATTTACTGTAAAATCAGCAGCGTTAAATTTAGCGATACCCTTGCCTGTGGTCGAAGCATCGTCAATGGTGATAGCCGATCCAGCAGTCGTGGCATTGTTAACCGTCAACACTCCATTGAGAGCTGCGCCGCTGCTGCCGCCCTGCAAACTCGTAACACCGCTCGCTGCCAGCGCAGTAATGGTAATGGTATCCGAGCCATTATTCATGATGCTTATACCGCTACCTTCAGTTATGGTTAGTCCGCCTGTCAGACCATTAACTGACGTAACCTGCGCGCTGCCCGTACAAGATCCAAACGCCGGCCCGGAGGCCGTACTGATCAAGCAAAGTCCGTTTGAGCCTGGCACGCCAGTGGATACTAGATTCGTGCCATTAAAGTAGACCACTCCTTTATTACTGAATGCACCTGCTGTTGTGCCCGTACCACCACTGCCAATCCCAAGCGGAGAATCCAATGTCAGGCCGCCAAACGTTGGGGTAGATGACGTGCCGATGCTTTGCGGCAATGAAAGTGTTACTGCACCATTAGTGCTCGAAACTACCACCTGATCAGCGCTGCCAGTGAGCGCTGTAACACCGGTATTTGTGACCGTCAAGCCGTTCAAGCTTATGCCATTACCGGCTGTAAATGACACGTTACCGCTAATGCCCTGGACACTCAACACGCCACTGTTAGCAATTTGAGTACCGTTAAGCGTAATACCAGCACCGCCAGAAAACCTAATGTCACCAGTCTGTCCCTGCAAGCTCAATACGCCACCATTGTTCAATACACCGCCTACAAGATTTAGCCCTGTGCCGGCAGTTGCTCGACTTAACGCCGAAAGCTGACTAAATTCTTGACCGTTCACGATTGCCTGATAGCTCGCACCGTCGTAATAGACAAAGCGCTTGGTATCTGCATTGAAGTATATTTCACCGGCTTGTGAAGTAGTAGGCGGCGCCGATGGCGTAACCACCAATTTGCTGTTAACAAGCAACGGACTGTTTACCGTAAGTTGGCTGGCTTCATCAGACTTTTGCTCGGTAATGCCCTGGAGCTTTTCCGAAGAGATGCTCGTTAGTGGATCGGCTGGCTGCTGATTATTCTTGAGCACCTGGGAAGTAACCAACCCGATGGCGCCAGCCAAAAGTGTGAGCGCCACCAGGGATACGCCAATAATACGCTTTTTAGAATGTTGGCTTAAAAATTTATTGCCACCGCCATAAATCGTTGAGCCTGTTGTTGTGTCCGGCATTTCCGTGAGTACTTCGTCTGGCACAATTGGCCCGTCAAGTAGCTGTCCTTGACTATCGTTTACGGGAATACCCTGACTATTTGCAGACATATTTTGCGACGCACCAATAACTGTACCTGGCTTCACCTGGCTCTCATTTGATATAGGTCGTGGGTTATTTTCTTCGTTCACGGTCAATTATTTTTTGTTTTTACACTATGTACAAATATCCGTAAGCATAACTATAATCGAATGTCTTCTCCCTGGTCAACCACTTATCCCCAAGATTAGACGCTACACTATGACAAGTATCACATAAGCCAACAGCACGCTTAGCAAGAAAATTGCCGCTGCAGTTAGTAGCATCTTCATGAGAGACACAACGATTTTCTTCTCTGCTAAAGGGTTACGCCCGATAGACACTAACGATGCGTATCCTGATGATGTGACCAAAAATGCCGAGATAAATACTCCGAATAGTAGCACTAATCCGGCAATCAAGAGCGCAAAAGGCTTCACTGTCTCGCCAGCAATACTATCCGCAATTTGCAACACTTTATTCCTATTTGCATTTTCTCCATTAAGTCCTTGCGCGCCCGACGACACAGAGTACATCTGCACCTCTATTTTCACCGGGATTATACCGACTTTTATATTGCGCGAACCCTTATTTGTCTCAATACTAAACTGTTCGCTGCCTGCTGATTGTTCCGTAAAATCTGCTTGTGCAATACCAATGATCTTTCCGGAAACTACGGCTTTTTCACCTATACCTTTAACCGCACTGACGGTTATAGCATCACCAGACTTTATATCACCTCTTACAGTGCTCACAAGTGTTTCCACTACGCCATCCTTCGCCACCAGCACGCTAGACGTGTCATCTTGCGTTTGGGTAAAGGCCAAATCACCCGAGGGTACTACTACCCCATACAAATTTGCCATATTATCGCGGCTAGCAGGCACTACTACCGCTGCACCGTTTTCTAAGCTCACCACTGTTCCATTCGCAATCGCTGTTTTTGCCTGGAATGTTTTAGTAAGCCCTGCCGCTTCAGCAACAGCAACCTGCTGCAAACTCCAAACTCCTACAAGTGCTGCAAAAACTATCAACAAAAATACAAAAAAAGTTCGGCAATTTCGGAAAAGTTTAGTAAGCATCCTCATATATCTCTTTGTAACCTTTCTATGATACCACCTCCAACCATAAGCATGAATAATATTTATTATATAGATTATCATACTAGCTTTATAATACTAGTATTATAT
>CAZGQU010000093.1:0-1805 GCA_964527845.1 uncultured Candidatus Saccharibacteria bacterium
TTCTAGTCAGCCATCTCATAAGCAAGTGGGGGGCGTATTATACAGTAGGTTATTTAACAGCCCGCTTGTGAGAAAAAATTTATATTTATATGTATTAAACGAGGACACACGTCATGGCAGATAAGAAATCATTTATAGATGAGCAAATCAAAGCAGCCGATGAGCTTAAAGAAGCTGCCAAAAAGCAGATGAAAAGCAAATAATCAGCTGTACAGGTCGCTATATCTGATATACTTATTAGTCGGATATGGTAAAGAAGACACAGCAGCATGCCCTGGAAGTTAATGGGCTAATTAAGCGGTATTCTAATGGCACCGAAGCCCTAAAAGGTATTGACCTCAGCGTAGCTGAAGGTGAGTTTATTGGCTTGCTGGGCCCGAATGGTGCAGGGAAGTCGACGCTTATTCATAGCATCATGGGGCTTGTAATGCCCACAGGTGGGACGGCCAAGGTATTCGGACACAATGTGGTTACGGATTATCAGGCGGCTCGTGCGCTTTGTGGCTTGGCGCCACAAGAACCAAATCTTGACTGGTTTTTAACCGTCGAAGAAACACTTGATTTTCATGGCGGCTATTATGGCATGTCTAAAACTGATCGCAAAGAACGGATTGATGAGCTGTTAGAAGCCTTTTCGCTCACCGAAAAACGCAAAACAAACAGCCGTGAGCTCTCCGGCGGCATGAAGCGGCGAGTAATTCTGGCACGAGCTATGATGCACCGTCCAAAACTCATCATCTTGGATGAACCAACGGCAGGTGTAGATGTCGAATTGCGGCTTGAACTCTGGCACTACATGCAAAAAATCAACAAAGAAGGTGCCACGATTCTTTTAACTACCCATTACATCGAAGAAGCCGAGCAACTCTGTAGCAAAATCGCGCTTATAAATAAAGGGAACATCTTAGACGAAGGCACACCAAATGAACTCAAAAAGCGCTTCAAGAAAAACACGCTCGAAGATGTCTATTTGGCAGTTACAGGCCGCGAAGAATTAGCCCGAAAGGTTATTTCCTAAGTGAGCAAAAACTACCTCGGTTTTTATACGGTGCTGCGCCGTGAAATGCAGCGGTTTTGGTCTATCAAGCGCCAAACGATTATCGGCCCGCTACTTGAAACATTTTTATACATTAGTGTGTTTGGAGCTGCGTTAGGCAGCCGCATCCAAAATTTGGAAGGGCATAGCTATATAAACTTCATCATTCCCGGATTACTACTCATGGCAATGGCAATTAACGCATACTCCAACAACTCAGCGTCTCTCTTGCAGCAAAAACTAATGCACGCCATCGACGACCAATTATCCTCGCCGGTATCAAATACAGCACTGTTGGTCGCCTTTACGCTTGGTGGGTTTATCCGCGCAGCAATTATTACCTTTATTACATTTGTAACAGCAGCACTTCTCATTGATTTACCGGTAGTCCATCCACTTTTACTCATCAGTAGCCTGGCAATTTGCGGACTGTTTTTTGCCTCGTTAGGTGTACTCATTGGCTTGCGAGCTGAAGCATTCGATAATATTAGCTTTTATCAAACATTTGTATTGCAGCCACTCATTTTCTTGGGCGGCATATTTTATTCCACCAGCTTACTTAGTGAACCATTTCGCACCCTCACTCATTTAGACCCGATATTTTATATGATTAACACCGTGCGCTATGGCATGCTCGGCAGCAGCGACGTCAACCCGTGGATTGCCTTGCCTGTCATAGCTGCAGCCACGCTAGCAGTCATCGGCATCAACACCTACCTCTTCAAAAAAGGCTATCGTCTCCGCAGCTAACAATCTTCCAGGTGTGCAC
>CAZGQU010000093.1:1815-2903 GCA_964527845.1 uncultured Candidatus Saccharibacteria bacterium
CGATGAAGTGCGTTGTGTAACACTTCGTAAGGCAAGGGGAGTCGACAAGCCATATCTTTTATCTCGGATATAAGCTGATTTTTATACCTTTGTTGTCCTGTATGGAGCAAGGCTTTCGCTCCGATAAATAACGTACTCAAAAATTTTGTATCAAGCTTTAAGTCTTTTTGCAGTTCTTTTCTAGATTCGCTGAGCCCATAATTTTCTAATAGCTTTTTATTCATCTTCCGCTGTAAACGACTTACGTGCAGGCGGCCTACTTGATCATCCAACCCAATAGAAGCGCCTACCATACCATGTATAGGCATCCGCGCATCAGCGAGGTAAGCCATACCAAGAAATTGACGCGCTAATGTAGAATCTTGCGTATACCTTAAAAACGATAAAATATTGTTAATATCGTTCTTCTCGCCAGCCCAAAACAACAGCTCGTCATAGGCTACGTCCGCCACGGTTTGATACCATCGTGTTCTGAGCGCTATATTTTCATTACCAACAAAAAAATTCAATAGAGGCAACTCAGGCTGAGATTTAGGCGACTGCTTCATATTCGTTAATGATTTAAATAAATCATTACGCTGAGCCAGCCCCAGTGCGTCAACTCCTGTTTCTATAACACTTTCCATATCTATCCTTGCGGCGCATACTCTGTTTATGTGCTGTTCGTATAGTGCCGTTATTTCATCTAGTTCGAACTCTTCGTGCAGGGTCATTCTTGCATCACCGGCAACAGATTCCTGATAACTTTTTGCTTTATAATATGACTTTGCCGAAGCAGAGCCATCACCAAATCTAGCCTCTTCCATGCGCCAATAGTAGTCTCGCTTATACAATTACGCAAGCATAAGAAAATTTAATATTGTATAATATTGACAAATATGGTATAATTAGCAAGTTTTGTTGAGGTATTGTTCTCCAAAGCACTTTGACAAGCAGAGTATACGGAATACGAGGTGAGTACTCATGACGCACATGCGAGATGTATCATGGCTCCTCATCTTGTATTTCTATAGGAGAAATACCACCAAGCTATGCTTGGAGGCATCCGCCTAATGAGGAGAAATACATGTATTTAGTTGTTCCCCGAA
>CAZGQU010000094.1:0-1140 GCA_964527845.1 uncultured Candidatus Saccharibacteria bacterium
GCCATATAGACAATAAACAAGTAGTCGTGCTTGAAGTTGTATTGTTTGTCTAAATACTGGCGAAATTTGCGCCAGTCCATCTTCCAGCCAGCTTTTTGGATGCCGAGGTTCAGATTTTGACTATCGATAAACGCGTAATTTTTAGCTGGCCGTCTGCGAAAGCGCCGTCTCATATATTTAATAATACCAGTTGATGGCGGTTTCGTTGCGATAAATGCCTTTTGAATAATTCAAGACTTATACCGGCAAGCCATTATTTATATCTAGTGTAGTACCTGTCGCGTTTGCACAGTAATCGCTGCGTTTACCGCTTTTGGAATCTCGCGATGGCAGTGATTTTACGCGCGCTGCGTCAGCGGGCGGTAACATATCAAACCAACATACTCCAAACCAGTGTTGAGCGCTATATGTCTTATGCATATTTGCCCAGGTTCGATTTTTTGACATATCATTAGGACTGCGCAAATCATACACCCCGAAATCCATACTAGAATTATGTGCCTTAGGATGTCCAATCACAGTTGCTACCACATCACCTGCCTTAAAGCTCACCGGAGGATTAATGGATGTTCCACGTGAGTCATCAACCTTTGGCTCCGGTAACGTGTTCATAATAGCTTGAAGCTCTGAACTAAGCGTGTGCAAATGATCAAACCGCGCAGAAATGCCGCATGGGTGAACAAAATCTAAAATATATTGCACGTCGCCGTCCTCAATGTATCGGCTAGCGCTTGTTAGCTGCGCGTCCATTGGCACAACAACCTGCACGGCACCAGCTCCCGAATTATCGAAAGCAAAACCACCGTGCGCCTTGTAATTCATGCCTCTGTACTGCCCTGGATATAGCACGCTGGTAGCCTGCGCTACATCAACCGGGCTGTATTTAAAAATTTGCTTATCGCATTTTGGTGGCGTACTACTTGATTGCCATTTTTGGGCTTGTTCGTCGAAGTGCCATCTTACCTCTTCTGCAGCTGCTTTTGGTGCGCTAGAAGCCGTTTCCGCTTTATTTACCGTGGTTCTTCCTGCCTTGAAGAAACATAGAAGAACGCCCCCACAAGCACTCCAATAAGTACAAATACTGCCAGAACCTCAAGGTGACCAAAGCCTCTTTGGTTTAGCTTAAGCATTTTCATACGC
>CAZGQU010000094.1:1150-2388 GCA_964527845.1 uncultured Candidatus Saccharibacteria bacterium
CTTATAATATCATTTCTGCAGTTGCGCGCTCATGGAAATAAGCTATGTCAGTAATCAGTCTATCGCAATCTGCTCGAGAAACGCGTTGTATTTCGTCTGCTGCAGTTATCATATTGGGATAATTCAGGCCCCTTTTGTGTAACTCATCAGTTAGATAAACTTCTTTGATTAATTTGTAGTCAGGCTCAGGATTATCAAAAGAGTTCACACGTGAATCTAAAATCTCTTGCGGACACTTGTATGTCACATGTATTTTCTTCTTTGCATACATAACTCCCGCCCTTGACCACTCAAACAGATAGTTAGCTCTAAATCCATCTTGGTTTTTACCTACCGTCTCTTCTGCTTCTTCATCCACTTCTTCTCGGACAGGATCTATGCCTCGTATCCAATATGATTCTGCAATGCGCATACTCCAGCGTTGGTAGCCTACCCTGGCTATTCTGCCGGTAAATCTATGGGTGCTGTAACGCATGCCGTTTTCGTCCGATTCTTCTACTTCTTCTTGCTGATCAGCTAAAAAGATATGAGCATGTTCTACATCTCTTTTGGGACTTCTCCGCAATACACCCTGCTCTACTGCCGCACGAACACCAAGCCTATTAAGCTCAAACATCTGTTCAACCGTTGGTTTCTCACATATTTCTGACAAAAATTCAGACATAGTAAATACTACTTTTCTCCCACGCTTCTTTTCATAATAGCAGAAGCGTCGAGTGTTCTATTTTTCTAAATAACTTTTGAGCACCACTGCTTGGTTGATGTTTGGGTCTTTTGCGCCGTATACCAAAGTTAACTTTTTACTGCTACCTGCTCGTTTCAGTAATTCTTTTGAGACATTTGATTGCTCTAGCTCGTGCTGATAACGCACGCTGAACTCTTTGAATTTTGCCGGATCATGATCAAACCAGGTGCGCAGCTCTGCGCTCGGTGCAATATCTTTACACCATTCATCAATTGCTAAAACTTCTTTTTTTACTCCCCGCGGCCACAGCCTATCAACTAAAACTCTATATCCATCGTCCTTAGCCGCCTCGTCATATGCGCGCTTGATTACTATCTTCATATCTCAATCATACTCCTTAGCCCAAGGACTGTAAAAAATCTTCGGATTGTTTAGGTGAGGTGAATATTTTCTGCTCTACGCCAGGATATTTCTCTAGTGATTCCATTACCACTGGCCGCGACTTACGGTCATAGTTCACGATGTACCAAAAGAACATTGGTTCTATTTTTTC
>CAZGQU010000094.1:2398-2892 GCA_964527845.1 uncultured Candidatus Saccharibacteria bacterium
GCATCTCTGGTCGCTGCTTGTTTCGGTATTGTAAGCGCCGCTTAAAAACGCGCCACAGTCTGATCCTTAATGGATAATTGAGGAATATAACTGTGTCCGCACGCTTCAATCTAGCATCAAGGGACAGTTTGTAATTGCCGTCCATTATCCATGCGTCACGCTCTGCGAGCAATTCCGCTTTTTTGCGCCAATTCTCTTTATTTTCATAGTAGTTATATTTTTTAACGTGGTAGTATCTATCTAAATGTACTAATGGCAAGCCAGTCTTTTTAGCTAGTCTTTTAGAGAACGTGGTTTTGCCCGCCCCGCCGCAACCAATCACCAATACACGTTTCATGCACCAATCATAGCATTTGTTGTTTGGCTTTTAGGTGCATGTAGCGAAGTTTTTGCTCGGGCGTTAGTCGTTCGATAGCATAGCGAAGCATGGTGCGTGGCATTTCGTGTGCGTGCTCATCCAGAAAATCAGTCAGTAATTCGTCGTCAACACGCTT
>CAZGQU010000095.1:0-2855 GCA_964527845.1 uncultured Candidatus Saccharibacteria bacterium
CAAGTATGAGGTTATTTTTTAATGTTTGAATCATTTTATATTTTCCTTTCTTATCTAAGCCTTACTTATATCATACCGGAGTTACCACTACAAGCATTTCACTTATGTTTTATTTAATACAAACTGCACGATAACTTGTGCCAAAGCAATAATAATTAACCCAACAACTGCGTAAAGTATAGTATTTCTGGCCGAAGACATCCCATTAGAATCACCGGCCGATGTAATGTACTTCAGGCCACCGACAATTATCATAATAACGGCTATAACACCCCCTAGAAGCGATAGGATATTAATAACCGTTTTAATTACTTTTTCTACAGAAGTACTGCCTTTGACTTTACAGTCACCACTCGCACCGGTGCCGCCAATAGCACCACACACGTCTTCTTGAGCGTCGGCATAGCTGGAAGTTGTGGGCAACATCGCTAGACCAAAACCTGCAAATATCATTGCTGCAATCACGAGCGCTCGGGAATAATTTTGTAGCTTATCTATAATATTCATAACTTTCCTTACTATAACCTATTTACCACAAACGTTATAAGTCCTTGGGCAATCACAATAACAACCAAGCCAATTGCCGCATTAATGATGCCATTACGGTGCTGAGAAACTTTTTGGCTATCGCCAGCAGCCGTCATCATACCGATGCCTGACACGATAATGATTATCACTGCAATCGCGCCCGCAATTAAAGCAACTACTCTGGTAATCTTATTAATAATGCCATCAGGACCGGTGAGGGGATTCTTACTACTATCAACTGATTTGTTGCAGGTTGTTGATTCTTGCCTCTGAGTAGCATTCAGGTGTTTACAAGCGTCGTCTAATGGATTGGCAGCATGCACAGATTTTGTGGGCAGAGCAGAAAAACTAACGACTAAACCTATTATTGCCACGATAAATGCGAGTTTTTTCATCTTAAACATTATTTATCACAAACACTACTATGCCATACGCGGCAATTGTTATAACTAGACCAACCAGCGCGTACACAATTGTGTTTTTCGCCTGCGCTGACGTCTCTGGATTACCAGATGACAGTATGTAGCGCAAACCGCCAATTACAATAAACAGCAGCGCCAGCGCACCAGCAATACCAAACGCAATGCTGACGATTGTATTTATTTTATCCTTGCCGGTACTTGCATCCGGAAGAGAACTTAAATCAGGATCAAAATCGTTCGGGTCGCTCTTGATTGGCGTTGGGTTGTTAGTTCCTCCGCCGCCGCTGCTGGCCTCAGCCTTACCCTTATCAAAACCTGCTTTACATACAGCGGGATATGGATCCTTATCGCATGCTTTGTTTTTTTTCTCCCCGTTTATGCCCGCCTTAAAGCCTGTTATGCACGATGCGTATTTAGAGTCACCGTTCTTGTCTGCTTTTTTTGATTCCTTTTTGCAGGCTTCTGCGGCCATTTGTCCTTTCTTGATCTCTGGGTCTTCTATCTGTCGCGCATTAACTGTCACCGGCAAAGATAGGCCGCCAATAAATACAGCTAGCAGCAAACCTAATCCTATATATTTTGGTATGCGTTTTGTGTTTTGTCTGTTCATTTGATTGCAATTATGCATTATTTATGGTGAGTCAGCAATAGTCTTACGTGGCTAATTGGGTGCCGATAAAGGCCACGAGAGAAGCGGCAATGATAGCTACTAGTTCTGTCGTGCTTTAACTTTCCATTAGGTATCATACACCAGAGATAAGCGTAACCATAACCTGATCACTTATGCTATGATTTAATAGAAAGTTCGCTTATGATAAAAACTTCGCTCGCTCGCGCTTGGAAACCCTCTATTTTACTCCTGCTAATTGCAGTTTTTTTATTTAGTGTTACTGCTTCTTTTCTTCCTAAAGCATTAGCGGCTACGAATAGCGCAAGTTATACGCTTTGGTACCCTCAGAATCAAGCAAATAGTCTCAAGGATATATTCAATAATGGTGAAAAGTATGCCGATATTGGCGATAAGATGGTTATCGCTGCCCAAGGCGATATATTCGGACAACAAGGTTATAAATTTGCATTCAGCCCAGACGTTAATAAGCAGTTGAACGATCATGACGGTGACAACCAGTCGGACAACTATTACGCTACCGCTAAGGTTTACTGCAGTCAGAATAGCCTCAGTCTTGAGCCCCCGCAACAACGACCTTATAACGAAATAGACTATACCCTTGGCTTTCACGTAAACGATTGGAATGGCATAACAAACTCAGATTCATTCAAGATGTACACCGGCATTACTAAGATTACACGCATCGGTGCACTAGGTACTAATGGGCAGGCGGACGAAGGAAATAAAGTAGTATTCGAGAAAGGAAGTGATGCACATTACACAAGTTTCAATGTGACTCATCTTGATGATGAGGGAGATTTCGGTGGCAAGGGAGGTGACGCAAAGGATCATATATCCTCAGCATGCTACAACGGTCTCAGTCGAGGCAACTATGATGGTAAGTTAAAAAATTATTACAAACTGGATGGGCCAGGAAAAGCCAATGTTGATAAGATAGTCCAGTCTGGAGCTGGCGCCTCAACCTCGAGCAGCAACGGAAGTGCCGGTGGTAATGGAACTGGTGTCGAGGGCGACCAGTGTGAAACAAAGTTTTCTAATCCGCTTACGTGGGCGATATGCCCAATTTCCGACGGTATTACAGAAATGGTTAATTTACTAGATTCAGCTATTAACGATCTTCTTAATATTGATACGAATAATGTGTTTAATATTAGTAGCCAAGACAGTTCCGGGTTTCGCTATCACCAAGCATGGGCAGCGTTTCGTAATATCGCTTTGGACTTGATCTTAATTGAACCTCTCATTGTTATTATTGCAAGTACGCTTGGGTTTGA
>CAZGQU010000096.1:0-2686 GCA_964527845.1 uncultured Candidatus Saccharibacteria bacterium
CAAAGATCAAACACGTCTATCATCATTACACTAGGGCGTCCAGGGGACCGAGGAGGTTGAATGACAGGTTGAGTATTTTTTCGGTAAATATGTATATTGGGAGGGAATCATGAAAAAACTACTACGAATGATTGCGCTTACATTTATAGGAGGGGCGCTTATCACCGGGACGGCAGCAGCTCAAACAAGCATAGAGAATACCGGACCGCGTTCAAATAATACGATTAATATAAAAACCGAGCAGGATTGTAAGATCAAAAACAATAACAATGTGAATGTGAAAAATAATACGCAACAAAGCTCTACATCAGGTAATGCTGTTAATAATTCGAAAGGCGGCATTGCCAGTACTGGCAATGCAAGCAACAACAGCAGCACTAGCACCAACATAAGCATAAAGAATCAAAACGAGTGCAACAAAAAAGTCGCTAAAAAAAGCAATCAAGGCAACGTAACGAAGCCTGAACAACCTGGTCGCGGCGCCGAATCTCAATCTCAGCAACCAAAGCCACAAATGCAAAAGGTGGCAGCTGGCGGTCGTGGTGCAGGTGAAGTTCAAGGCGTTAGCGTAGCTGCGTTGCCCGAAACTAATGCTGGTTCACCTGCGACATATGCAGCTGTGGCCGCTGGAGCGCTCGTTGGCGTAGCTATAGTCTCACGTTTGGGTCTTGCTGCTGTGACGGCATTTGGACGTAAATAACCGCCGGATACACTGCAATGCCGGCAGCTTTTTTAGATAAATTGTTCTATGGTGTATCACTGCTTCTTGTGTCTATCAGTTCTATCGTGCTGGTATGGTCCGTGAGTCCGCTTACAACTCTTAATCCGCACAAAGTTCTGGCTGCCGGCAATATGGTTGTTGCGCCACCTAAGATTATAAAGCCGCACATTATCTCGGGCACGCCTATTCGTATTGCGGTGCCATCTCTTGCTATCGATTTGCCGGTCGAGGCAGGTAACTACGACGTAACAACAAACGCATGGACTATTGCGAATAAAAAGGCGTTTTACGCGACCTTAACGTCGTTGCCGAATAATTACGAAGGCAATACGCTTATTTATGGACATAACAATTGGTCTGTGTTCAAGCCATTACACAGTATAGCGCCTGATGCTGAATTGCTTGTGTATAGCGATAATGGCTACATATTCCACTATACGTATCGGCAATCAGAGAGGGTAATACCTACCGATACGACGATATTTAACTATGAAGGGCCGCCAGCGTTGACATTGCAAACGTGTGACGGCACCTGGAATGAGGTGCGTCAAATGTTTAGCTTTGATTTCGCGTCGGTAGAGAAGATATGATGGAGAATTTTATACTATACCTGTTCATTGTTGTTTTTATCGTTCAGGCCATGGGTCGCATAGCAATTTTAATACTGGCAAGCTGGTATGATGTGCGCCACATAAAGCATCCGCCCAAAAGAGATTTGCCGCACAAAAGGAGGCCCTTGGTGACGGCGATTGTACTCGCCCAGGATCACCACGCCTCTATAGGCATCTGTCTTGCAAGCGTAGCGCAGCGCAGCTACAGAAAAGTGGGAGTGATCGTCGTGGATAACGCCTCAGCTGACGGCACAAAGGAAGTTGTAGAGGCTTTCAAAAAGGAGTACCCAAAACTTACGGTCAGTATTATTAAAAAAAGAAAGCGAACGAACCGCAGGTTGGCGTATCAGGCGGCCTTACAAAAGGCCAATGGCGAACTTATACTTTTTTTAGATGGAGGCACCGTCTTAAGTCATGACACGATAAAAGGTGCAGTTAGCCGATTCTTAGTACCAAAACGGCTTGCTATTGACGCGCTATTACTGGCAAAGCGAGTGCAGCCTTACCCAAGCATCTTTGCGCTACTGAAGCGTTTCGAGTATGTCGTAAATGCCCAGGCAGAAAAGGCGAGGAACGCACTAAACCGCATGAGTAATGCCATATATGAGCCTGGAGTGATGTATTGGCGTACACAATTATCAGAATTGATGGCCGCTGAAAAATATGCAGGCCGAAAGGAAATTGTAACGGCATACGATAGTTTTAATGTGGTAGATGTAATTTCAGAGCCCTCCCTTCGAAGTTTTTATCATGATAGTTACTATCAATCATATGCAGCACGGCTGCGATTAAATGGGCAGTCGGCGGTATGGAATAAGCTGCTTTCTATAGGAGTGTTTATAAGTGTTGTGGTGAGAATTGCGGAGCCATTCATGGTAGCGTACTTTTTTTATCTTGCCTTTACTTTTCGTAGCAGTACACTATTTTTACTCAGCTGGGTGAGCCTCATCGTGTGGCTTGGTGCGGCAGTGCTGTCTATCGATAAGATGAAACATGCAGCAAAGTTTCGGTTGATTATTTTATTGCCGGTTACGGCAGTGTTGTTTTACATAAAGTCGGTATGTGTTGCGGTAATCTTGCTTATTAAGCTCGGCAGTTTTGGTAAATACCCAAAAAGTCTGTATCGAGGCAGGGCTGTGTCATAACACCCATATGTGTTCATGCTATCGCTATCGGCGACGGTAATGCGTTACTATGCGCTCGCCAGCTAGTAGGGAAGCGCCAACAAGTACTGAAAGTATCGAGAACGTCCACGAAGGTCCGTGGCTGGGGTTAACCTGGAGAGGTGTAGATTTTGAGCTGACGTTCTTTGAAGCTGCCAACACTACTGGAGTTTCAGTAATGTCGCTTGAAT
>CAZGQU010000097.1:0-2676 GCA_964527845.1 uncultured Candidatus Saccharibacteria bacterium
ACTGTTGAAGGCGTGAATATTGTCAAGAAGCACCAAAAACCAAACCGTGCCTATCCGCAAGGCGGCATTGTTGAGATTACGAAACCAATTTGGGTTAGCAAGGTCGGCTTGGTCGATGCCGCCGCGAAAAAGGCTACCCGTATCGGATACAAGGTAGATGCGAAAGGTGTAAAAACCCGTATTGCCAAAGCATCCGGCAAGGAGATTAAATAATGGCGACCTCTACTAAAAAACCGACAGTAAAGCAGAATAACCAGACCCACGCTCGATTGCGCGTAGCGTATAACGAGCAGTATGCTGATGAGCTTGTGAAGGAATTAGAGCTTGCTAATAAGCATCAAGTTCCAAGGTTAGAGAAAATTGTTATTAATGTCGGGCTTGGCAAGGCAAAGGATGACAAGCGTGTCATTGAAGCTGCTACCAACACACTTCGTAAAATCACGGGACAAGAACCGCTTCAGACCTATGCCAAGAATTCAATTGCTGGTTTTAAGCTTCGTGAAGGAAACATGATTGGCCTGAAGGTAACACTTCGCGGCGATAAAATGTACGAATTCATGGACCGTTTGATAAATATCGTGATGCCTCGTCTTCGCGACTTCCATGGTGTCAGCAATAAGTCATTTGACAAGCAAGGCAATTACAGTGTTGGGCTGATTGATCAATCAGTATTTCCTGAACTGACATTTGAGGAAACGACCACTACGCACGGTCTACAAGCGGTATTTGTAATTCGAAATCAAGAAGTAGCACACGCTAAGGCATTACTCGAAAAATTCGGTATGCCATTTGAAAAGGAGAGCAAATAATATGGCGAATGAGATTATAAAAACTCAAGAAGACATGCATGACCTGAATGCAGATTTGGCCATTGAACACGCTCTTTATCAGCTGGCAGTCGATAGTACGGTAATGCATCCAATAGTTGTAAAGGAAGGTAAATAATGGCTAAGAAATCTATTGTTGCGCGTGATCTTAAACGCCAGAAGATGATTCAGAAATACGCTGCAAAGCGGGCCGAGCTTAAGGCTATGGGTGATCAAGAGGGTTTGGCAAAATTACCACGTAATTCAAGCCCAACTCGATGGAAAAACCGCTGCATGGAAACCGGTCGGCCACATGCTTACATGCGTCAATTTGGTCTGAGTCGTAATTCATTCCGTGAACACGCGTCACGAGGTGAAATTCCAGGTGTAACTAAGGCAAGTTGGTAAGAAGGAGAAAGAGTAATATGGTATCTACAGACCCAATCGCAGACATGTTAACTCGTATCCGGAACGCTATTTTGGTACGAAAAACCGAAGTGCAAATGCCGCACTCGCGCGTAAAGCAGTCGGTTGCCGAACTTTTGAAGACCAACGGCTTTATCCGGGACGTTAAAGTAATTGATGCAAGTATCGGTAAGACGTTGGTTGTGACAATTAATGATGCGGAAGAGAACGCACGCATTAATGAAATCGAACGTCTGAGCAAGCCAGGTCGTCGCTTTTATGTCCGATCAAAAGATATTCCGACCGTTAAAAATGGTCGCGGACTGGTTATCGTTTCAACCTCCAAGGGTATGATGACTGGCGCTGAAGCACGCGAAGCCAAAGTTGGTGGCGAATTAATTTGTAAAGTGTATTAATAGGTAAAAAGGAACGATAAATGAGTCGTATAGGAAAACTACCAATCGCAGTACCGAGCGGTGTGACAATCACTGTCGACCCTGACTTTATTACAGTTGCAGGCAGCAAAGGAACGCTGAAGCAATTTACGATGCCAGGGCTCACGGTTGAGCAAAAAGATAATGAAGTTATCATCACGCGTGTCAATGACGAAGCGCCAAACCGTGCAAAGCACGGCTTGATGCGTTCGCTCATTAACAATATGGTTGTCGGTGTGAGCAATGGCTTCAGTAAAAAACTAGAGCTAAATGGTGTCGGTTATCGCGTAGCCCTGCAAGGGACTGATTTGAAATTCAACATCGGTCTGTCGCACGAAGTTATTTATAAACTTCCTCAAGGCGTGAGTGCGGCCGTAGAGCAAAATACTATCACCGTTAGCGGTATTGATAAGCAGCAAGTAGGTCAAGTTGCGGCAGAAATCCGTGCGCTTAAAAAACCTGAGCCGTACAAGGGCAAAGGTATCAAATACGCTGACGAACGCATTATCCGCAAGTCCGGTAAATCAGGAAAGGATAAATAGGAGTAAGCTATGAGCAAAATTACACATAAATTACATAACTTACGCCTTCGCAAAAAACGCATCCGCTCTGTAGTGAACGGTACGACAGAACGTCCACGCTTGACAGTGCATGTGAGCAATTTGCATGTATCAGCGCAGATTATTGATGACACCACGCATAAAACAGTGGCATATATATCGACTGTTGGTAAAAAGGATGTGCCAAAATCGTTGAGCGAAAAAGCAACGTGGGTTGGCGAAGAAATTGCAAAACAAGCAAAAGCCGCAAAAGTGCGTACAGTAGCATTTGATCGTGCGGGCAAAGCATATCATGGACGAGTGAAGGCGCTCGCTGACGCAGCGCGGAAAGCAGGATTGGAGTTTTAATATGGCAATACCACAAACAACAACTGGCCGCCGTCCCGGAAGACCAGAAGCGGCTATGACTGAAGAAAAACAGTTTGACGAACGTGTCATGCATATTGATCGTGTGGCACGTGTAGTAAAAGG
>CAZGQU010000098.1:0-2595 GCA_964527845.1 uncultured Candidatus Saccharibacteria bacterium
AGCTCAACGAGAGTCTTGAACGGTCCGACTTTAGCCGCAAAATCATCGTCGGCCATCGGTATTACAACTTCTTGCACATTCTTAACGGCGACAGTAAAGGTTACTTTTTTGCCTTGCAGCGCTTTTACGCCGTAGTCTTTCGGAAACGTCACATCAAATGTCTTTTCGTCACCGACTTGCAAGCCAATGAGCTCAGGTTCGAAACCAGGAATAAACGTATTGCTACCGATAATAAGCGGATACTCAGTCCCGTCGGCGCCAGCAATTGCTTCTTTGGTTTTGGCATCAACACCCTTAAAATCAATCACAACTTGATCGTTATCTTTAGCGGCACGAGCCACATCTTTCTTTTCGGCCTCGCGTTCTTGCAATTGCTTTATAACCGCACTGACATCTTTGGCATCAACTGTCACGGCGGGGCGTAAGATTTTCAAATCCTTGTAGTTGCCTAACTTTAGCTCCCCAACTACTTCTATTTCAGCCGTAAACTCTAGCGTGTCATAGGGTACAAACTTTTTGATTTCTATATTCGGTTGCGAAACCAAGCGTAGACGTCCATTGTTGGCTGCATCAATATACAAATTATTAATTGCATGCTCTAAAAATTCGGTTTGCACGATATTAGGATCCAGCGATTTTTCGAGCATTGCCAGCGGCGCCTTGCCTTTTCGAAAGCCCGGGATATTACCGGTCTTTGCGCCAAGTTCGCGCAACACGTGTTCTTTAATTTTGGTAAGCTCAGCAGGCTCAGCCATAATGGTTAGCTTTGCTTTCGTTGGTTCAATATATTCTATAGTGGCTTGCATAAGGTGTTAGTGTAACAAATTATGGCTATTTTTACTACTTCTTATGCTAATACTAACTGGGAGAGCACAAATACGCCAGCGATAAACCACGCAATTTCTACGACTGCGCCGCTTGGCTTTTGAAACCATTGGATTCGTCCAGCAAACCCAAGCACTTTACTCGGTTGCCATTTTTTACCCTTAAGTGCGTTTTGATATTTTGCTATCCAGAATAAATCCGGTGATGTTGCCACAAAGGCACACACGGCAGCCAGTAGCCAACTTGGCGAGCCTGTCGTGGCCAAAAACAACACGAGCAGCACGCAAAGTAACGCATCAACGATGAGCATGTTCCGGAATGTGACAGTTTTAAGAAACGAATCGTCTCGTCCGAAATGGGGCAAAGCATCACACACAAAGTGCGATAAGAACGCTAGCGGCAAGGCGACGAGGGGTTGCGACACGACAAGCCCGATAGCGGCGCCAGTGATGGCGTGATTCGTTGCCGTCACTGGCCGCGCGAGTCCTTAACTATTTTTATAGCTTCTTCAATATTTGCCGTTGACTCAACGCCGGTTTCTAAGTTACGAACCACGAATTTACCTGCCGACAGCTCATTCTCGCCAATAAAAATTGCAAGTGGCACGCCTTTTTTGACTGCTGATTTAATTTGCCGATCAGCCTTACGTCCCGACAAATCCACCGCCACATTCAGGCCGCCAGCCCGTAGCGCACTGATTGCCCTTGCCGCTTTTTCATACACATCACCTATAAGCACAACATAGGCATCTGTTTCTGTGTGGAATTTTGGCAAAAGTTTATGGGTCTCTAAGAAGTTCTGCAGTGTGACATCACCCATACCAAAGCCGACTGTCGGTACAGGTTCAACGCCAAACTGACTTACCAAACCGTCATATCGGCCACCACCAAACATTGAGCGGTTGTTTTCGGGGTTTTTATCAAAGACTTCAAACACGATGTCAGTGTAATAGTCAAAGCCACGCATTATCGTAATATCGAATTCAGCATTTGTAATACCATTTTCACGCAGTAAATTACAGAGCTGATTCAGGTCTTTCCAGGCCAGCTGCTCGCGGACCTCTTCCGGTAAATCATCCAAAGATTTGACATGTAGTATGTCAATAAGCTTGCCGGCCTTTTGCTCGCCCAGCAGTTCCTCGAGTAATTTACTGAACTCTTCATGAGGAATTTTTTGCATGCGGTCGATGAGTTTGGCTGTTTTGCCTGCCTGGTCTTGCGTTAATGCTACATATTTCTGGAAGATATAATTCATCAATTTACGGCTATTAAGCTTGATAGCGTACATATCCTCGGTCGCCCCATAGCATTTCATGAGTTCGTCAGCCAGCTGGATAACCTCGTGCTCGGCCTCAAGCCCCGCAACTCCGAAGATATCAACATTCAACTGCCAAAATTCTCGCAGACGACCCCGCTGTGGTCGCTCATAGCGCCACAGGTTCGGAATACTATACCAGCGTACCGGATATACTAACTCTTGACGACGTGCAGCTACCATACGACTGACTGTCGGCGTCATCTCGGTCCGGATAGTCACACTGCGATTTGATCGATCCTTGAATGTGTATGTCTGCTCATTGATGATTTCCTCATTACCCTTAACGAGATATAGGTCGGTCGGCTCCAAAATAGGCGCATCATACTCTTCATAACCAAAGCGCTCGCAGGCCTCTCGCATAACAGAAAACATATATTTTTGAATTCGTTTGTCTTCGGGATAAAAGTCGCGAGAACCCTTATAAGCTTGGGTTGGAAGTTTCATTATTTGAAT
>CAZGQU010000099.1:0-2489 GCA_964527845.1 uncultured Candidatus Saccharibacteria bacterium
ACCTGCGACCTCACGGCCCCCAGCCGTACGCGCTAGCCAACTGCGCTACACCCCGTTTACATAATCAATAATACATCTTTTGCTCGAATGCCGTGAGGCCTCACGGTCACGTAACGCGACCCCGAAACTTCATCTTTGAAAACAAGTTTTCAAGAGAAGGTTTCCTTGCGTACTGCCACTGGCAGCACTCACCCCAGCCGTGCGCTTTACCAACTAAGCTACACCCTGCTGACAAACATTAAAGGCCCTGGATTCGTGTCAAATGACAACCTGGCGTTTATTCCAGGTGGGTGCCCTCACGTTCAAGCCTCAGCTTAAACAAATATTAGGCTCCCTAATGATAGATATCAGATTATCATTATGTGACCGAACCCTTAAGGGCCATAGTCCTATTATAGCCCAAGTAGCGTCAAAATACTCTGATTTATATTAACCAGTAGCGCCCCAAATGCCGGCACTAATAACACCAGTCCGAAAACAATAAATATGCCAAATTGCTCCAGTTGCTCCATAAAGTTACGGATACTATCTGGCGCAAATGCGTATAACACCCGAGAACCATCAAGTGGTGGAATCGGAACAAGGTTAAACACGAATATTGCAACGTTCAAAACCACAAAGATTTGTAAGGCATCATGGACGATAGTGCCTCCACCCACTATATGAGCCAGCAAGGCGCCAATGGTCGCAAGTACGAGGTTCGTCAGTGGACCGGCGGCAGCAATAAGCGCAGCCCCAAATTCTTCGAATCTTACCCTCCCAGGATTAAAGGGTACAGGTTTGGCTGCTAGAATAGGCACACCGAACGTCACCAATGTCAGGACAGGCAGGATAACCGTCATAAAAGGGTCGATATGCCGAAATGGGTTAAGGCTTACTCTGCCCGCTTCGGCAGCAGTATCATCGCCCAACCTAAGACCAATGTATGCATGCGCCGCTTCATGAACGGCCATCGCGATCAATATCGAGATAAGTACGACGACTATTCCAAGTACGGTTATATCCCCGAGCATAGCGTTTAGTATACCAGCTTACGGGGTGCGTAATCGAAAATTGGCCTCCACAATAGCCCACCTCTTGACCTTGGCTGCCAAAACAGATATAATTTATCCTTGAATTCAAACAAATCTGAAGGAATTACTATGCATAAATGCGAGATTACCGGCAAAGGCAAGCAGTTTGGCAGCAATGTCAGCTTTTCGCAGCGTCATACCAAAAAAGTATGGAAGCCTAATTTGCAGACAAAAACTCTTACCATTGACGGCAAGAAGGTCACTATGAAGATTAGCACGCAAGCTCTTCGCACCCTCAAGAAAAAAGGGCTTATTGATACTGCAGCTAAGTCTTCTAAATAAGCACGTCTTACGCAAAAAACGACCGAGGAGCAATTACTCGGTCGTTTTTGTGGCTATGCTTGTTATGTCGCAGGACTGAGAACGACAAGCTGCATCGTTTCGCCGAAGTTATCGGACTTTATGCGCAGCTTATCTGTCGTTTCTTTCACTTCTAATGAGATATTGGCAAGCACATCATCCAGGCTGCCTTGTGGCACTGGGAAGCTTAACGTTTTATCAGCATAGTGTGTTGGAATAACAAGCTTTGGTTCAACTTTTTTGATAAGCTGCATCGCACCCGTACCATCAAGCGTATATCCATTGCCGCCGACAGGTACCACCATGATGTCTACTATGCCCATATTTTCTAGCTGACGATCGCTCAGCTCTGGATATATATGTCCGGTCACAAGGATACGGACATCGTTAATGATTATTTTATAAGCTGTGTTGTTTTGCGAACTACCTTCATCGATATGACCGCGTACCGGCAGGCCGTATATGACGATGTCGCTTACCTCGTATTCGCCAGCATGATCAATAAGCAGCCGTGGAGTCTGTGATGGCTCACCATGAGCACCAGTGAAAAGCACGATATCATCAGGTTTTGTTATCGACTTTTTGCCTAGTTCTTCCAGGTTGTCATCTATTACAATTCTCGCTTGTTTTGTGCCTATTGTAATGCAATTAGCGCCATAAAATTGTACATCCATATGTGCCTTCCTTTTTATTCAAAAATGTTATTTTTATCAATGAGCACTTGCTTTTTCGCCGACATAACACTAGTAACAAAACGATCTTTAATCTTGCGGCGATAATCAAAATCGCTTGCTGATAGCACGGTATAACGAATTTCCTTGCCCTCTTTCTTTTCCAGCTCAGTGACGTATTTTTCGACCTGGTTATTGTTAACATTGCCAACGAGTAGAAAATCTATGCCGCTCGACTCATCACGAGTAAACTGACCCGTATAGAGTGCTAGTTCGACATTGCCAAGTGTCTTTAGATCTTCCTCATGTGGAGTCGCCTTGGCAGCCTTCGCGCTCTTTTGGGACTTTCCTTTGCCGAAGATTTCACTTAAAGGCTGGAAGTATTCGTAATTTTGATTAACTTCGTAATACAATCTGCTATTTGCTGTTTCAGACGTAATAATTC
>CAZGQU010000100.1:0-2468 GCA_964527845.1 uncultured Candidatus Saccharibacteria bacterium
CTTCCCAGGAACACCCTGCTGACGCACTGCCGACGCGCCAAATGATAGACTTTTATCTTCGACATACTCGACCGAGAATGGCACTGCTTCTGTAGAAGTTTGAACCGTAATTCCTTTACGGTTCACAAAAATAGGCTCGTTGGCAGTGATCGGAGCGGCAACATCCGGCTGAACCGTTTCACCCTCACCGAGTGTTATTCCTTTTTCCTTCAAAAATTCACCAACGTTCGTAGCCTGAGTGCGTGTCGCAATTGGCGCGCCATATAGTACGAGATTTACTGGTACTGCCCGCTTAATAGTTAAAGTCTGCCCGACCACTCCTTGGGTCACAAAATCACTGGCTGGTGTCAGGACTAGTTTGTCTTCCGGATAGGCTGTTATACCGGCTTGACGGGCAATACTACGCGGTGTCGTAGCGGCACTGAGCGCCCTGATTTCTTGACCATTTTCAACTATTGTTACTGGCAAGGCTCGGTATACATTAACGCGAAAGTTGTCACTGACAATTTCGGTCGTCGCAGCTGGCTCCACCACATCACCTTCGTGCAAGGTAATGCGCATCTTCTGCAAAAGCTCACCGACAGTATCAGCCGAAGAAGGAATGATCTCCTCTTGGTTATCGTACGACACAATCACAATCCTCGAATTTGATGTCGATAGCTTGGGGATAGGACTCCCCTTGTTAACTAATAGCAATGCAACAATTCCAATAGTCAAAAGTACGCCGAATGTTATGGCCGGCACAAAAAATGCCGGATGCTTACGAGTGCGATGAAGCCACCGCAATTTTCGACGACGTTTGACGGCATATTTTTTTCTGAATAATCGGGGGCGCCTGCTCATAAAAATAAACGGCTGCCAAGCATATGATCAGAGCCTTTTTCCTGGCAACTCTTCGCTCATTTTAGCAAAAAGTCACTTCTCTCGCCAGGCACGAAGTGCTTCCTGAACATCCTTCCCAAGCTTATAGCTGTCAAGTTGTGTAAGCGGAACCCATACGGCCTCAAGCAGTTCTGGAGGCCGAGGTACAGCGGCAATCGTCTGCTTAAGTGGTGCCGCAAAATAATGACAGGTAATTTGTATACCATACTGCCTGAGCGGGTAAACACCCAATGATTGCATTTGATCAACGCCAAGTGCAATGCGCGTTTCTTCGTATAATTCTCGGCTGGCCGCCTCTATAGGAGCTTCATTTTTTTGAATACCGCCACCAGGCAATGACCAAATAACTGGATTAAGCCAATTACGAATAAGTAGTGTCTCACGGTCTGTAATAAGTAGCACCCGTGTCCGCTCTGTGCCATTCATATACGCCCATAAAAGCGGCCAACTCAGCCAATATGACATGGCGCCAACAGTCCCGAACATCCTTTTTTTCATAATTTTTCCAATGGTGCAAAACTGATATTCAGTTTTTTGGCGCCTTTGCCTTTGAAGTAAACAGTTGCAGTATCACCGTCCATTTCCATTATGGTACCGACGCCGAATACTTGATGTCGCACCGTATCACCCTCGTTTACTTCCGGTACATAACGCGGCTCATTATGCGGCGGCGCAGCCGGCTCGTCTCGTTTCGTAAACCCGAACTCAAAATTACTGCCAAACGAAAAACCACTGTCTGGATTGAATTCACCATCTATCTCACTCAAGAAACGGCTCGGTGGATTGTGCTGCACGCCGCCATATAGCATCCGGCCGGTTGCATAGCACATATATAGTTCTTCGCGGGCGCGTGTCATGCCGACATAACACAAGCGTCGCTCCTCTTCCATTTCAGACTGGTCATACAATGCTCGGCTGTGCGGAAAAATTGTTTCTTCCATGCCAATCATGAATACCGCGGGAAATTCCAAACCTTTGGCAGCATGCAATGTCATAAGGGTTACAGCGTTACCGTTTAGGTCCGTCTGGTCAAGGTCGCTTATCAATGCTACTTCCTCCAAGAATACATCCAGTCCGCTTTCTTGATAATCCTGTGCTACACCTATCAGTTCCTTGACGTTTTCTTGCCGCGATTCACCCTGTGCAGTACCATCGTCGAGATAGCGAAAATAATCTAATCGGCGCGCTAAAGAATCAAGCAGGGCAGCTGGCGGCGTTTCATCAATCAGTTCACGAAGACTTGCTAGCATATCACCCAGCTCGTTCAAACTTTTTCGTGCCCGTGGCGTTATGTCCGTACAATCAGCACTTTGCATCAGTGCTTCGTTAAGCGTTAACCCCATTACTCGCTGCCAGGCAAAGAAATTTTCAATTGATTTGGCACCCACTCCTCGAGTCGGCACATTAACAACCCGCTCAAAACTAGCGCGATCTTCCGGTTGATAGACAAGCCGCAGATATGCTACTAAATCTTTAATTTCTTTACGGTCGTAAAATCGTGTGCCGCCAACTATCCTATATGGCACGCCGTAATGTATGAACGTTTCTTCAATCGCTCGGCTTTGAGCGTTTGTACGATACAATAC
>CAZGQU010000101.1:0-2419 GCA_964527845.1 uncultured Candidatus Saccharibacteria bacterium
CAACGAACCCCTCTTCTAAAACCAAAAAACCCAAAGCAGCTAAAAAGCGTAGCGGAAAACGTAAGAAGAGAAAGAGGTAATCTCATGGAAGAATCTATCCAATACGCAAAAAAATATCTTGAGGATATTTTGTCGTTTTTTGGTCTTAATACGGACGTATACGCAACCGCGAGCGATGAGGAAGTGATTGAGCTGAACATACCCTCAACGCACCTGAACGGATTTTTGATCGGTCAGCGTGGCGAGACGATGCGCTCCCTGCAGTTTTTAGTGAGTAATGCACTTCGCAGTCAAGGTTTTGAGGTGACACGAGTTAGCGTCGACGTGGCTGACTACAAGAAGCAGCGTGCCAGCCGGATAGCAAACAAGGCCGAGGCCTGGGTTAATACCGTCAAGGAGACCGGCGAAGCAATGGACTTGCAGCCTATGAATGCCGCCGACCGCCGAACTGTCCATAAGTTAGCAGCAGAAAACGGCCTTATCAGCGAATCAGTCGGCCAAGGCCGGGACCGTCACATCGTCCTAAAGCTTGCTGAATAACTATATTGAGTCGTTGTAAACGGCAAGTGTTTGCTCGGCCATGCGTCGCCATGAGTATTTACCGGCCTGTTTTTTGCCAGATTTTATGAGCGATTGGCGCCTGTCATTATTAGTAATAACTCGATTAATTTTATTCGCCATGTCGTCAATATCCCGCGGGTCAAAATATTCCACAGCATCACCATAAATTTCCGGCAAACATGTAGCGTTTGAGGATACTACTGGTGCGCCGTGCACCATTGCTTCCAGGCCAGGCAGGCCAAAGCCTTCACTCAGGCTCGGAAATACGTACGCCGCGCAGTTTTCGTACAGCCAACGCAGTTGGCCTTCGGATACAAAGCCGGTGAAAATAACATTTTCGATCCCGTGTTTTTTGACCCAGCGCGCATGGCGTTTGTACAGTGAGTCTTTCTTGCCGGCAAGCACCAAATGAAGCTCAGGGTTTTTAGCTTGTAATTCAGAAAAGGCCTTTAGTAAGCGACGCAAATTTTTATGAGCCTGAGGTCGGCCAATGTACATAATAAATTGTTTGCCTTCCAGTGCTTCGATTGGCTGAGGAGCGTCAGTAATTTCATCGGCGGCCTCATACGTAACGGTAATTTTACGACTGTTCATGTGGGCAAATTTAGCTACATCATCCTTAGAGAACTCACTAATGGCAATCACTGCCTTTGAGCGCCGGGTCACAATCTTAATGAGCCACGCGTATATCTGCTGCTTAACTTTAAAAATGAACCGATTTTTGGCAGGGTTGCCAAAACGAACAGTTGTGAGGTCGTGGATAGTCGTTACGGATTTCCCTAAATATAATAGCGGTTGCTGCGGCATGGCGAAGTGTACCAAGTGAGGTTTGAGGCGATACAGCTGCCATGCAAAGCCGAGTTGTTCGCCGAATGAAAACTCTTTATAGCGGCAGGCGACTTTTGTAAAACGTTTACTTTTTGGCTCCCAAGTGTCCATGTCTTGCGGTGAAAGCAGCACGATGTAGCGGTGCGACAAATCGTTGTCGACTTCTTGAAGATAATGCAATAACCGTTCTACATACCTGCCGGTGCTGGTCCGAAGTTCACGTGCATCAATCACAATTCGTATCATTCTATTGTCCTTTTCCTAGTAATGTTCGCCAAGACGACTTAAGTTTTCTCAGGCGTCGGGCATTAGGCGGTAAATCCCATGTTAGTATTGAGCGTACATGGCTGTTAGTGACCCTTTTGTGCTTTTGGATTTTTCGGCGTGCGACAAGCTTTTTGGGTATCAATAGTGCACTTACAATTATACCTTTGAGTGCATACCAGCCATGGCCGCGGGCAATCGCGCTTCCCACAATCAAAGTATACGCTAGCGCAAATCGCGGCAAAACAATTAGTAAATATCGGGTAGGAACATTTTTCCATAACAGCCACGGATAATTCTTGATGGTTTGGTAGGTAGTAAAACCCTTGATTTTACTACTGGTAGTTCCGGTCTTGTGGTACGCCACTGCTTTAGGGGTATATACCACCTGCCACCCGGCAAGTTGTGCACGAAAACTAATATCTACGTCTTCGTAATAGGCAAAAAAATCTTTATCAAAAAGCCCGATCGCCCGTAACATATCGCAGCGATATAAACTTGCGCCGCCAGTAGCGCCAAACACCAAGCCCTTTTCGTCATATGCGTGGTCTGCGGGTTCACCCCGGCCACGCGGATATGCCAGTCCCCAGGTGGTGTACATGTCACCGGTGCTATCAATGTGTTGCTTATCAAAGCTCACAAACTTGCCGGTTGCAATGCCTGCCTTTGGATTTTCTTTCAATGTATTTACTAGTTGTTCTAGCCAGTTTTTTTCGGGCACAGCATCATTGTTAAGCAATGCAACATAGTCATGTCGGTGCTCAAG
>CAZGQU010000102.1:0-2247 GCA_964527845.1 uncultured Candidatus Saccharibacteria bacterium
TGGTGGGCGAGGTGGGACTTGAACCCACAAGGCTTATTCAGCCAACGGATTTTAAGTCCGTCGCGTATACCAGTTCCGCCACTCGCCCCACTGGGATCCCCGCAAAGAGAGGATTCTTTGTGGGGTAAATCTGGAGGCACCGACCGGAATCGAACCGGCGTAAAAGGTTTTGCAGACCTCTGCGTAACCACTCCGCCACGGCGCCATTTTCTAGAGCAATAACCAGCTCATCACCGATGAATTATATCTTACAAAACCCTTAACAAAAAGCTATGACCGGCGGCGATGCCAAATCACCAGGCTGCCGATAGCGACAACCGTCGATATCGCGGCTGCCGAACCGGCGGCGATTTGTTTTTTATGCTCCTTCAGATAGATCCTGAGCGGACGGGATTCTACAATCGGCTGTTTTGGCAAAATAACGGCAACTGGCTCCAGCAATACGCCGTGCTCATCGCTTACGACAAGCTCGCCGTTTAACTGTCCCTCAGCCGCTGTTTCCTCAGTAATACTACGAATTTCATGTTTATAGCCGGATTCTTGGTCAAAAAACTCTATGGCCTCATGCCGGTTAGGATCAGGCAGCACCTTGCCTACTTTGCTCTCTTCATGCTGCATACGTTTACTTACTAAGGTTGCGAACCGTTTCAAAGAGATCCGCGGGAATTACAAACACTGTCTTTTGTGATTGATCGTTCGAGATTTTCTCTAACGTTTCCAAGGTACGGATGTTCATCGCACCTTTCGCAGTACTAAGCACCTTTGCTGCTTCAGCCAGTTTGGCTGCAGCGGCGTGCTCTCCCTCCGCAGTAATGATAACTGCCCGGCGTTCCCGTTCTGCTTCGGCTTGCGCCGCCATTGCCCGTTTCATATCCTGGGGTAATTCGATGTTCTGGATCTTGATCGTATCTACGTCTATGCCCCACTTATCCGTAAACACATCGACGATTTGCTTAATATCTTCCCCGAGCTGGTCCCGCTGCGTCAGCAAAGTGTCGAGGTCCACCGCCCCTACCACATCTCGCATCGTTGCCTGGGCATATGTCGTGGTGGCACGGACAAAGTTCTGGATTTCCAGCACCGCTTTGTCGGCGTCTTTGACCTTAAAGTACACAACAGCATCAACGTTCACCGTCACGTTGTCTTTTGTAATTACTTCTTGGCGCGGAATGTCGATGGTCAAAATGCGAAGATCAACTTTGATCATGCGTTGAATTCCCGGCAGAATCCAGGTAAGACCGGCGTCACGGGTACTTGTGTGTTTACCCAGCGTCAATATTACGCCCCGCTCGTACTGGTCTACTACCCTGAGGCCAATAACTACCAATGCTGCAATGAGTATGAAGAGCCAAATTAGTAATGCCATCGTTGCCTCCCTACTGCTTGCAATTATAGCAGCAACATGCGCCATGTTCGCTATGTCTGGACAAGTTGATTCGAATAAACTAAAGAACTTGTGAACCAGTTCAATTTGTCGACCGAATTATTTTGATTCAGCCTGTAACACCATTTCAATTTGTGGTAGAGGCTTTATAAAATCTGGTCGGTTTGGTTCTTCTGGTACTCTTGTGTTAGTTACTTCAAAGCCAAATCGTTTGTAAAAGTTTATGGCCTTCTGATTGTATGCAACGACTTCCAAGAATATATCTTCGTTTCGTCCATGCCACTCAAGAGCTTGCTGCATTAACTTGCCGCCTATGCCTTTGCCTTGTTCTTCTGTTGCAACATATATGGCGCCGATACGCCGCTTGCCCTCTTCTATGCTTGAACCAACATAACCTACTACCCTACCATCGACCTTCGCCACAAAAGTAGCACCGTCAGTACGGTCCACCGTAGCTAATTTTTCCCTCAAATATGCGATACGCCGTGGAACAAATTCACCATCTAATCCTTTGGCATTAATCTCGATGTCTTTTTCTGTAATGCCTAGATCAGGATTTGGATAGGCGTCAATCCAAGCCCTGTCGCGTATATCACAGATAACCTCTGCGTCATCTGGTTTAGCTTTTTCGATTTCTACCTGTCGGTTTAATTGTTCTTGCTTTGACATTGTAGTTTCGCTCATTACACTAATCATAACAGAGAAGTTTTTTAGAATCCTGTTTGAGTAAAAGTCAAAAAGCAAAAAACGCCGATTTGCTCGACGTTTTATAGAGGTCATGATCTGATTGTGATTTGGTGCGGGTGAGGGGACTCTCCCAAAAGTTTCGCTAAAGCGAACTTTTCGGCATGCCTCAGCTCGGG
>CAZGQU010000103.1:0-2223 GCA_964527845.1 uncultured Candidatus Saccharibacteria bacterium
TTGCTACACCTACAGCAATGCTTGTGACTGCAATAACAGTCAATGCGCGGTTACCGCCTGTGTTTGGTAGAATAACGCTACCAGTTACAATTGGACCTGCACCTTTACCACCTTCGTACATAATGTCTCTCCTTTACTGTTAAGACACGTTCCGGGTAGCTCTTGGCCCAATTAAAAAGAGGGTCAAAAGCGACCCTCACGCTTGTACGCTGTTATTTTACATTATTTATGTGTTTTTGTAAAGTATATTACGTAATAAGCTTGTGCTTATTTCTGAAGCCATAAAACATCATCAATATAGGCTGTAGAGGTGGTACCAGCAGCCGCAATCACTTGCAGACCAGCTTGGGCAACGCTAATAGAAGTTGGTTTGTATTCAAAACGAATAGTACCGTTACTTACATCAGCCTTGGTATAAAGATATTGACCGCTAATCCAATTACCATTTGCATCATATTCGTCAATATAAAAACCAAAATCACCTGTTCCGAGCGTTATCATATTCATATATGCTGATACGATGTAGCTTTCAGTGCTATTAACTGCAATCGGCGAAGCAAATAAATGAGTATTTTTATCTGTGCGATTTGACAGTTTGACACTATTTTTAGGGTTGGCTGGCGCGCCGTTGTTACCACCATCAAGCGTAATGCCTGTACTATCACTGTGCCAACCATGTAACCCAAGTTCAAACGTGCCATTATCCAACAAATTAACGATTGGTTGTGGCTCTGGTTCGGCACTGGCAAAAGTCGTTAGCCACTGTAGATTATCTATATACACCGTAATACCTGATCCCGCTGTTACATACACCTGCAAACTTGCCTTTGCAACCAAATTTGATGTGGGAGTATAGCTAAAGGATATATCTTTAAATAGGAGTGAATTAAGGGCTTGCTTCCATTGGCCACTAACCCAATTACCGTTTGCATCATATTCATCTATATAAAAACCCACTTCTCCCGCTGTCCGCGACGAAATATTAGCATACCCCTTAAATGCATAACTATTAGTAGACTTAACTGCCAGCTGCGGTGAAAATAAATGAATGTTCTTATTGGAGCTTGTCATCTTAACTGAGGTACGTGCCTCTGGATAGTTGCCTCGTGTTGTGCTATCCGGCTTGACAAGCGTAGGTGCATCGGTTAACCAGCCATTACCAATAACCGAGCCTTGTATTGGGTTAGCGAGCAAATTATCCTGTGGCCCGGCGCTAACCAAGCCATTCGTAACATTTGTGACCGCAAGATTTTTATTTTTGACATATGCTGCGACAGCATCAAGGTCTGTGGTGCTAAACTGATAATCCTCAGGGTCGGTACTTGGCTTGTCTTGAATGTCATGAAAAACTAAAATAAGCCACGTATTATCAGCCGCTGCTCGATCAATATAAGTCTTCACCACGTCAACATCTACACCCATCTGCACTTGCTGTACGCGCAATACATAATTGTTATAAGGCCAGGCATTATAGCCAGTATCATGAAACGGGCGGTGATTTGAGTAATGCTTAGCTATTGCAGCTAAAACTTTATCATTCCAATCACCATATGGAGTTGCAAATGAAGTAGGATTGATACCTTGTGCTACCAATGTAGCTTTACTATTCGCAACTTCTTGTTCTAGTTTGCGCGAGTTTATCTCTGTTAGTAAGGGATGTGAGACGCTGTGCGAGCCAATTTCCCAACCGTAACTATTTTGTAACGTCTTAATCTGGCTCCAGGTCATGTACGGAATACCCGTGTCAGCCGGACAGTTATTAGGAACAGTAGTTTTGCCCACACAGCTGGTTGTAATATAACTCGTGCCAGTGTACCCATACTGAGCAAGCGTGGGAGCAGCTTTTAACAATGTGCTGCTACCGCCGTCATCAAAAGTAAATGAAACTTTTGCTTGAGGTGAGGGGTTTACCACAGCAGCTTGAGCCGTCTCAACAGCCGACAGGCCAAGCGATACCAACAGTAACATGGCAGTAAACACTGCGGATATTTTTTTCAACAAAATGAATGTGGGCATACTACACCTTAGTCCCACCGCTATAATAATCTTTACTACTTATACTAAATTTTGGCTTTTATGTCAACTATTCATCCAAAACCAGCATAGGATAAATGTCTATCACAACTTCTTCGTAGGGGTGGACCGCCTTAATTGCCTTGATGATATCCTGCACTTGGTTTTTCTCACAAGCCACCTCTATGCGTTCTTCGTTAACCGCTTCAA
>CAZGQU010000104.1:0-2184 GCA_964527845.1 uncultured Candidatus Saccharibacteria bacterium
GCACTAACTGTTGTCGCAAGTGGGGCTGCAATCATAGCCTGTGCAGCGTCCATTCATCATCACCGTAAAAAGAAATAGACAACATCGGTAAATTGTAGTAAAATTAACTAGTTACGCACGTTTGTAGTATTGCTTCTTATTACTACATAACAAATCTAGGAGAAAAATATGGCGAAAGCTGTAAAAGCTAATTTAAAGATGAAAATTCCTGCTGGACGCGCATCTGCAGCTCCACCGGTTGGTAGTACCCTTGGTCAATATGGCGTGAATATGATGGATTTTATTAATCCGTTCAATGAGGCAACCAAAGACATGCAGGGCGCTACGGTAACTGCGCACATTACAATTTACGATGACCGCACGATGGATTTTCGTGTTGTTGGCATGCCGACCGATGATCGCATTCGCGCCGAGCTTGGTATTCAAAAAGGCTCTGGCCGCCCAAACAGCGAGAAAATTGCTAAGAAATTGACTGATGCACAGCTCACCAAAATCGCAACCGAGAAGGCTCATGATATGAATACTGATAATGTTGATGCGGTCAAAAAGATGGTTGCAGGTACCGCACGCTCTATGGGTGTTGAAGTAGAGGTATAAGTTAGTAAGTTTGTGGGAGGCCAAGTTAAGCCGTTTGCACCACGAAAGGAGAAATTATGGCAGAAAGTAATGTCAAAACACCAACTACAAAAGATGTTCCAGCAGAAGCGGAAGATCAAATTGTCGCTGCAGAAACAGCGGAAGTGGTGAAAAATCGAGACGAAGCAAGCGTCAAAAACGCTAAGGCTGGTAAGCGCAGTGCTAAGGCACAAGCAGAAGCTGCCGAGAAGCTCGCCAAGGAAGAGCGTAAGGCCAGCAAGGCCGAAGCTGAAACCACTGAAAAGCCTAAGCAATCTGTAAAACCAGCTCGACCGCGCATTGAGCGCCAGGGCAAAAAGTTCCAGGCAGCTGCGAAACTTGTAGAAAAAGAGAAAGTCTACAGTCTTTCTGAAGCAATTGAGCTGGCGCAAAAGACTAACACTGCTAAATTTGATGCGACTGTTGAGGTGCACGTTAATTTGAATGTTGACCCACGCCAGGCAGATCAAAATCTGCGAGACAACCTTGTCTTGCCAGCTGGTACCGGCAAAACAGTGCGAGTTGCCGTATTTGCCGACGAAAACGCTGAAGACGCAGATATCAGCGGCGTAGAGGCGATTACAAAAAGTCTAGAAAAGGGCACGATTGATTTTGACGTTCTGATTGCTACACCGGCGAATATGGCAAAACTAGGCAAATATGCGCGGCTACTTGGCCCGCGCGGCCTCATGCCCAATCCTAAAAGTGGTACTGTTACTGCAGATGTAGCAAAAGCCGTTCAGCAGTCTAAGGCTGGCCGAATTGAATACCGCGTGGACACCACTGGCATTGTTCATGTCGGCGCTGGCAAAGTCGGCTTCAAGCCGGCTGATCTTGAAGCAAATATCCGGGCAATTTTTGCAAGCTTAAAGAGTAATAAGCCAAACAGCATCAAATGCACCTACGTAAAAGCGATCCACATCACCACTACAATGGGTCCTTCAATCAAAGTCGCTACCAGCGAAATCTAACAACTTAAGCCACCACAATATTTTCTGTCGCACGTACGGCTCACGATATGTGTTAGTTTTTAATACATATCGTGCTTCCGAGGTGCCCAGAAAACATAATGGTGGCTTTTGGCAATAATATTGTAGAATTTGCATTTTCTTGCGTAAGCTATTTGACCTCAGGTACACTATATCGAACAAGAGAGGGTTCAATGGACGAATTTGCAAGCAGTGGTGGGGTATATAGCAATATCCAGATTAAACAAGCGCTGAATTCCGGCCATATTGTCTGTCATCCGTTTAATGATAAACACGTAGCACATGCAAGTTTGGATGTTACGCTTGGGTATTATTTTTACCGTATCGAGCGTATGCAGGAGCGGACTATTTACAATCCGTTTGATCGTGAGGATGTAGAGCGCTATTTTGACGGTCCGCATAAAGCCATGCCCCACGAAGCCTGGGCAAAGCTGAATGGTTTTAAGCCACTCGCGAATATCCCACTTGATCATCCTGTTATTTCTCTGAAGCCCGGAGAACGAATCCTGGCGCATACCCATGAGTTTTTTGGCATTAAGCCGCCTCGCGCTTATGAGCTAAAATCACGCTCTAGCTGGGT
>CAZGQU010000105.1:0-2071 GCA_964527845.1 uncultured Candidatus Saccharibacteria bacterium
GTATATAATTTACCAACGAAACGAAATGGCGTTTTATTTCGAGTGCTGCGTCGCACGACTGTAAGTACGTGGGCGTGCAAGGATTTCCACTGAGATTTTAATAGTAAATTAACCGTCCGGAAGCCAAATCGTGCCTGCCCACGGACAATCGCCTTAAACGGTGTAAGCTTTTGCAGTTGCTGCCTAAGCAAACGCTCAAATTTTTCTTGTGGCACCCGCACTTCAAGCCACGGCACAATTGTGGCGTGCAACGGCCACTGCCTGAATGTGCGCCCTACTTCGAGCGGTGTTATGAAAGCACAAATAAGCTGATCGCCTGGACTCATAATTAATCAGTAATAAGAACATCGGCCACCACTAGCAGGCCGATTGCGGCTGCAACGCCCCACCAGAATTCATTCCTGGATTTAGATCCTTCTGGATTTTGTGCCTTTGCCATAATATGCATTATACGCTTTTTAATACTAAAAACTGTTTAATCTTTCACACGTTCGCGGTAGGCGCCAGTGGCCGTATCGACCGAAATGACGTCACCTTGTTTTATAAACGCCGGCACTTTAACAGTAATACCCGTCTCGAGCGTCGCGTCCTTCAAGACACTGCTTGTGGTATCACCCTTCACAACGTTTTCGGTGTATGTAACCGCAAGTGGTACATTCTTTGGTAAGTCTACACTAATCGGCCGGTTGTCAAAAAACTGCAGCGCAATCCTGTCGCCCTCTTTCATGTAACCAGTGTTATCTCCGACCAAATCTGCAGACACCTCAAACTGTTCAAACGTATCTTCGTTCATAAAATGAAATATCGTACCGTCATTGTATAAATACTGCACGTTTTGCGTGGTCACGTCGGCGCTATCGAGCTGCTCGTTGCCCTTAAAAGTCTTTTCAAGCACTTTGCCGTCGAGCAAACTCTTGATACGTACGTTCACGATTGAGCCGCCACGACCCATGACTTTTTGATTGTAGTCAACCACACGGAATGGCTCGCCCTCCCATTGGAATAGCGTGCCTTTTTTAAGATCGGTAATACTTAATGCCATCTATGCCTCCTTTGCTTCTAGTGCCTGCAGTAGTTCATCTGCTTTTTTATCACTTAGTACATTTGTAGTATGCAACATTGCCACGATACCCTTGAGGGGCTTTGGATCATCGTGTTTTAACCACGATTCGATTGCTTCATTGAGCTGCGGTTGCATCGCACTTGACTGGCCCCACCATGGCATACCGGTCGGCGAACCATACATCATGCTTGATGACTGCCTGCATATCTGCAATATCTCATTCACGACCGCCATCTTATCCATATCAACTATTATACTACTCAAGCCGCTCTGTTATCTGATCTAATTGGGCGGTCAACTGAGCAACATCCGCCGAGCCAAATACTCCGTACTCGCTTACTTGCAGGATATTTTTTCGCACCAAGGTAGCTCTGGTTTTCGCTTGCTCGGCGTTATTTAGCTGTTCTGCCCGTGTTTCAGATAGCTCATAGTCGCGAACGTCTAGCCTGAAGTCGACAATCTCTCGCCGCATCGTTTCGACTATTTTTCGCTCACCTGTCGGCAAGCCGAACACGTCTACGCCAGACAGTTTTTGTACAAGCTGTCTTTCGAGTTCCTGAGCCAGCAAAAACGGCGATTTAGACATGCTTAATTGCTAGCTACGAATGGTAACAGTGCAATATGTCGAGCGCGATTAATTGCGCGAGCCAAATGTCGCTGCTGACTTTCGGTTAAGCCAGTTTTTTTGCGGGTCTCGATTTGCCCGTAAATGTTTACGAATCGCTGCAAAGTCTTGACATCCTTATAGTCAAAATATGCAACGTCTGTCTTGTGTTTAAAAATCTTCGCCATAAATAATTCTCCTTTATTATCTCTATACCTCTCAGTTAACAGAACCCAACTCGTGAAAACTCCACATACATCCATCCGATCAAGCAAAAAATTGCTGCAAGCATGATTAGGGTTACGCGCAGCCAGGTACGTTTTACTTTTTTCAGAATAATGAATATCAGGGTTACAAAAATTGCTACTGCCACAAGCCGAATCAAAATTTTATCGTCTGTATAC
>CAZGQU010000106.1:0-2019 GCA_964527845.1 uncultured Candidatus Saccharibacteria bacterium
GTGTGATAGCAGCGGAAGAGGAGGCTACGGTGTCTAGCGAAAGTGAATCTATATACATGTTGGTGTCTTCTTCCATCGATTCCAGTCGCGGCTCGAGTGCCTCGATAGCCAGGATAATACCCGCCAACATGAATATACCGACATCAAGCACTAATATCGAATATGTATAAATTTCCAAGCTGACCCAAGAAAGGAGCGCGATTGAACTTAAGCCTAAGACAACTCTAAGTAAAATATTTCGCGGGGGATCAGTAAATAGAAGGATGATTAAAAGGACAATCAGTATTGCTCGAACCGTAACAAAATCAGCGGATGTCGAACCGAGCCACATGATTGGGTTGGTTGGGAAAAAAATAGCTCCGACTAAAAGTGCGGTGGTCATAAGAATAGTACTAAAAATCAACACTCTACTCATAGAGTCTTCCCTCCCTACTTATGCTTATGACATAAACTTAACACCCAATCAAAAATATTTCTGTAAAGTTATTTACAAACTTTTTATGCTGACTTCGCAATTTTGTATCGGAACCCACATGTAGGCAGCCCGTTGCCCGGACCAGCTAAATAACACGATACTATTTAGAGCATGGCGAAGTGTAAGATATCTCACTATATGAGTCTTGCTTCTTATGTTTTACTGAAAGTGCACGTATTGGAGATAAACATTTGGGCCATAACAACTTTACTGCTAGTCAATTAAAAGCGTCACACATCAAAGGGGGCGATGCGCTGGTCCGGCTTCAATATTACAAAATGCTTGTTGATAGCGTTCAAGATTATGCCATTTTTCTCATGGATGCTCATGGCTATATCATGACGTGGAATAAAGGTGCTGAACTGATGAAAGGATATAAGGCTGACGAAATTATCGGTAAGCACTTCTCCACCTTCTATTTGAAAGAAGATATTGTTGCAAAAAAGCCCGAAAAAGAACTCAAAGTTGCCAAGAAATTTGGTCGCGTAGAAGACGAAGATTGGCGAGTGCAGAAAGGCGGTTCTAAGTTTTGGGCTAATGTTGTTATCACGGCGCTCTATGAAGACGATGGGACACTGGCTGGTTTTGCAAAAGTGACCCGTAATCTTACTGAGCGCAAAGAATACGAAGACATGTTGCGCAAGACGAACACCTTACTTAAGAAGCAACAACAAGAACTCCAGCAGCTTAATGTGTCTAAGGACGAATTTATATCACTTGCTTCTCACCAATTACGCACGCCGGCAACTGCTATCAAGCAATTGATTGGGCTACTTTTAGAAGGTTTTAGAGGGGATATCCCGCCCGATCATCAAGGCATATTGAAAAAAGCATATGAAAGTAATGAACGTCAGATTAATATCGTAAATAGCCTCCTAAGGGTTGCACAGATAGACGCTGGCAAAGTAACTTTGCATAAAAGTCAGACCGATGTAAGAGCGATAATTTTAGACGTAATTGAAAATCACGAGAATGCTTTTAGAAAACGTAGGCAGACAGTGGCATCCACGGCTGATGATGCTGTGCCTTTAGCTCTGGTTGACCCTGATTATTTCCGTATGGCACTCGAAAATATTATCGATAACGCAACAAAATATACTCCACAATCAGGCGCAGTACAGATAGAGGTAAAACATACAAACGACCATATAATAGTTGTAGTAAGCGATAACGGCGTGGGTATTTCAGAAAAGGACGTACCCAAATTATTTGGAAAATTCACGAGGATACCGAATGAATTGTCAGATAATGTGGGCGGAAGCGGACTCGGTCTTTACTGGGTTAAGAAAGTCATTGCTTTGCATGATGGCCACATCGAGGTAGAATCCCAGCCCGGGAAAGGTACTACATTTACTATAAGTATACCTATCGGAGAAAGGAATGCGTAAAATCCTGCTAGTTGAAGACGAGCCAATTATTAGAGATTCATACCTGCTCATGCTTTCAACGCAACCGTACGAAGTAGATTTTGCAACTAATGGACAAGAAGCGCTCAACAAGTGTGCTCAGAAGACCTATGATCTTATTTTGCTTGATCTTATGAT
>CAZGQU010000107.1:0-1995 GCA_964527845.1 uncultured Candidatus Saccharibacteria bacterium
ATATAATTTCGCCAAAATAGTTGGGGTGTCGGCTGTATTTCCATAAACCTTTATCCATCACAGCGCTTGATGTTTTTCGAGCATTAAAACGCTGTAGTTGATAATCGGCCAGCGCTTCGAAGCAAATACCAAATCCCCACATAACAAATCCAATTATTGCAGCCGTTTCATTAACAGGATTGGCGCTAGTAATTGCCGCGATAGCTGGGGTGCTAACTAAAATGAGTAACAGGCCCTGCAGTAAAAATACATTGGTATATGATTTAACATTGAATGAGCTATTCCATTTGGCGCGCAACTTACTATAGCGCTTGTCTTCTGGGCTGTTAGCAACCCTAACGCCAAGATGCAAAAATAGACGCACGCCCCACACGACAACAAATGCTGCACTTAAAACCGCAATCGTCAGGTAATGCCCATCTATAATAAGTGCCAAAATCACAAGATAGATAAAGCCAAACGCCCAGGCCATATCGACTACATCTATACGCTTGGCATACAGTGCAAGCAGCCACCACATGGTCATGTACAGCAAAATAGCTATGCATAAATCCATAGCCAAAAACCAAAGCGGCAATTCCATATATACGTTATAGCATTCTAACGCCCGAGTTGTCGAACTATAGACTACCGCGCTTGTATACTAAAGATATGTTCCGAACTGAAAAAATATTACACGAGCTCACCACCGACCAGGGCCATTATCAAGTCATAGATATGACATACGATGGCCGCCCGGCAAGGATTCTATTTAATGGTGAGCACTCTGCAGCTCAGTCCGGCATCCCACGCGACGGCAACCCAGATATGCTGTTCGACTACAATCGAAGGTTTTATGAACTAGCAACTGGTCTAAAGCCTGAAAAATTATTACTCATTGGTGGCGGCACATATACGCTTCCGATGGCACTGTTGAGTGCCATGCCACAGGTTTTAATTGATGTGGTTGAGCCGGAAATTGCACTTGATGCCGTTGCCAAAGAATACTTCGATTTTACATCAAATAAGCGCTTGCGGATTTTTCATACCGACGGACGTTCATTTTTAGAGCAATACAACGATACGTACGACATGATAATTATTGATGCTTTTACTGTTACGACTATTCCGCGATCTTTATCTACCATTCAGGCCGCGCAACAATTATCCCTTCACCTCACCACTCACGGCGCTGTCGCGATCAATCTTATTTCTACTTACCATGGTCACAATACCACTGTGTTGCGCCAGCAATGTGCAGCTTACCAAATAGCCTTTAAACATATCGAGATATTTCCAGCAAATAACACGCTCTCGCCGTGGATATCACAAAACTTTATTTTAGTTGGCGAAAAAGCCGGTTCAGTCGCGAAACTTATGCGTTTTTCACCCATCAAGCCGCCTGTCATAACTCCTGACGATGCATTATTTGATTAATGCAATCGTTAGTTCTCGGAATTTGGAGGCAGCTCTTTAGACTGTGGATCAGCGGCATCTAGATGCTCGAGCGTTTCTTGCAAAAGTGCAACAAATTTCCTGGCGTGTTCGCGGCTTATGCCGACGCGCGCGACTGGCAATGTTGACATATTACCACCACCAGGTTGCATAAAACTTAAAACAACACCGTGTTTGCTGCCGGCGACATGCACGCTATCGCTATACATAACACGCGGATCCATCGCCACCGCCATCACGATCGTTTTGGTGACCTGCTGAGCGTCTGCCATCATATCATCGTCGGACTTGTCGTCACTATCGTATCCGGCAAGCTCCCACAAATACACTGCTTCATCTTCTTTCGTACCAAAATGATTTATCAGTAGCATCAGTATTTCTTCGGATGGACGTTCCTTGCCTTCTTCAATGCGCAATAGTTCGTCCTCACTAATCTCGACCGCACCCGCTGCTTCTTCCAAAGTTTCTTTCATCTTTTGGCGCAAATCTTTTAGCTTGCTCCCTAAAGTTATATACGGTGTTGGTTCGTATGATTTCCCCATATATTTCATAGTACTGTTT
>CAZGQU010000108.1:0-1942 GCA_964527845.1 uncultured Candidatus Saccharibacteria bacterium
GCACGCGAAGTGAAGGGAAGCGCTGACCACATTCAGGAGAGCTTGAAATGGCTGTGGCTAGACTGGGATGAAGGTCCTTTTTATCAAAGTGAGCGTTTAGATATGTACAAAAAGTATGCTCAAAAACTTGTCCAGGAAGGCAAGGCCTACGCCGATCCATATACACCCAAAGAGGTCCAGGCATTTAGGGACCAGGCAGCAAAAGAAAAACGGCCCTTTTTATACCGCAACCACCGACCCGAATATCCGCCCGCCTGGGACGGCACGCAGCCTTTACGCTTTAAGTCCGACCCTAAGGAGTATCAGTGGCACGATGAAGTCATGGGCGATCTAAAAACTGGCCCCGAAGTTATTGATGATTTTATCCTTATGAAATCCGACGGCTTTCCAACTTACAATTTCGCCCACATTGTCGATGATGCCGAGATGGAGATAACGCACGTTATTCGCGGCCAGGAATTTTTAGCAAGCGTACCAAATTATCTCAATTTGTACGAAGCACTTGGCATTACGCCGCCGACTATGGCCACCATGCCGCCAATCATGAACGAGCAGGGCAATAAAAAATTATCCAAGCGCGACGGTGCAAAAGATATTTTAGAGTACCGCAGTGAAGGCTATCTGCCGGAAGCAATGCGTAATTTCCTGGCAAGCCTAGGCTGGAACGATGGTAGCGAGCAAGAAGTGTTTAGCACCGAAGAGCTCATACAAAAATTCAGCCTAAATCGGGTCCAAAAAAGCGGCGCCCGCTTCGACGAACGACGACTGCTCTGGCTTAACGGTGCGCATATTCGCAACCTTTCGGTCGATGAGCTGTACGAAAAAGTACGCAATTATTGGCCCGAAGAAGCCGCAAATTACAGCGATGCATACAGGAAGCAAGTATTAAGCCTAGTTCAAGAGCGTCTAAAATACTTCGCGGAACTACCTGAATTGTCACGATTTTTCTTTGTGGACCTGCCGATTAATGCAACGCTTATTTCCAACCACAAACAGCTCAAGAAACTTTCAAATGAAGAGCTTAGTGCGCTCTTAACGGCCGCTCAAGCAGAACTTAAAGACAGTGATTTTTCCGTCCAAGATTTAACGAATCGACTCAACGCCTTGCTTGTCATTACACACACCAAGCCAGCTGTACTATTTAGTCTCATCCGTATTGCCGTCTCGCAGTCACCAGCTAGCCCCGGCCTGGCCGAAACGCTCCACGTACTCGGTAAAGACCGCAGCCTAGAACGTGCCCAACGACAGTTAGAAGCACTTTAATTAAGTTACTGCTTACTGCGTTGAAAGAATTTCTTAAGACCATCTATACTGAGTGCACGAACGGTCTGCTCGTTTTCCTCTGGTGTTTGCGCAGTCTCCCAAAGCAGAAAATCTTCGCTTTCAATAATGACACGGCCGTCCTGGCCAAGCATTGTTTCGGCTTCTGACAATGCATCCCTCGCTATTTCTACGTCTCTTGGAAAACCACTGACAATAACATCATTGCCGTTGTTAAATATCTCGACATCACCCAAGCCTAAACCTCCACCGCTGTATATTAGATGCCCCATGAGTTGAATCTCCTATGATTTATTATGTACAAATCTTAACACCTTACAGTGACTTGTCAATATTGCTCTATTGAGTACCTGAACGAGCGATTTGAAGCACTAGCACGATGAATTAAAAATTAGTACAATATCTCTTATGATTGATGACTTTGTGCAGCCGCCGCAGCGGCCAAAAGATAAAATGCCTGCCAATAAAACGAATGATACATTCATACCGGACTTGTCGGCTAACGCATCGAATGATACCGACACGGGCTTCAAAACACCCGAGCAGGTCGCAGCCCAAGACACCACAATCTCAGATAATGCCGCGCCAGACCAGCGGCCAAGCGGGGTAAATCCTGATATGCATATCGAAATGTCGGCCGAGACTCCACAAAAATCCACCA
>CAZGQU010000109.1:0-1927 GCA_964527845.1 uncultured Candidatus Saccharibacteria bacterium
TCGTATAATGAAGCTAATGGCTAAAACTTCACAAGTGTCTACTAAATTGGAACGGTTTTTGCCATGGATTCTGATTGTAGCGGGCGTTATTGGCTTATTATGCTCGTTTTTGATTTTGGCCGAGAAAATACACTTGTTGCAAGATCCATCCTATGACGTGCCATGTGATATTAATCCGGTTATTAGTTGCGGGTCAGTCATGCAATCTGATCAGTCCAACGTATTTGGTTTTACAAATCCTATCTTGGGTGTTGCGGGCTTTCCGGTGCTTGCTATGGTTGGGGTCGCGATGCTTGCGGGAGCTCGTTTTAAGCGTTGGTTCTGGCTTGGTTTGCAGGTTGGCCTCTTGTTTGCGCTTGGGTTTGTACACTGGCTGTTTTATCAAACCGTGTACAATATTAGCTCGTTGTGCCCGTATTGTATGGTCGTATGGGCAGTAACTATTCCATCGTTTTGGTACGTACTGCTTTATAATTTGCGGATGCGTTATATTGCATTGCCTGCAGGCTGGTCCAAATTTGGCGCGTTTTTGCAACGCCATCATTTAGATATATTAGCTCTGTGGTACCTTGTGATTATCGGGCTTATCCTTCAGCATTTTTGGTACTATTTTGGTACGTTATTGTAAAAATCCTCACTAAAATCTTGCGAAATAATTCACAAATTTGTTATACTTAAAGCTCGTGCTTGCGACTTCAATTTACTACGCACGCTCATACAGTTTATAAGGTAGTGACGGCTGTTTCAGCACTACAGCTCTTATAAAAATAAAAACACATTAAAAACAATCAATTCAAGAGGGGATTTATGGGGTATAAGCATACACAAGAAGCGATATACACAAACAAAACCCAACACATACAATTAAAAATCATTATCTGTACCGCAATATTAGCGCTTATTGCGCTGGTATGTGCGCCATTAGTGCATGCCGATAAATACGACGAGCAAATAAAAGCGCTGCAGCAAAAAAATGCACAAAATGCAGCTGTGCAAAATGATCTGAAAGTAAGTGCTGGCAACTTGGCTGACACTATCGCGGCACTGCAATCACAAATTGCTACACTTGAATCGCAAATTAACGATAACCGAGCTAAAGATGCCAAATTGCAAAGTGATATTGGTGCGGCTGAAGCAGAGTTGGCGCAACAAAAATCGGTACTAGGTGTAAATATTAAACAAATGTACGTTGAAAACGACATGAGTACACTTGAAATGCTAGCCTCGAGCAAAACCTTAGGTGATTACGTGGACCGTGAACAATATCGTACTAGTGTACAAAACAAGATTTCCGCTACGATGGAGCGTATCAATGCTCTCAAAGCGCAGCTTGCGTCACAAAGAGAGCAAGTACAGCAGCTTCTGAAGGACCAACAAGCTATGCAGTCAAATCTGAATGACCAGAAGGCAGAGAATAACAGATTACTTAGTTTAAATACACAACAGCAGGCCGATTACGATAAGCAAATCAAGGACAATAATTCATCTATTTCTGCACTGAAGCGACAACAGGCACTCGAAAATGCCCGTTATAACGTCGGGCAGGTTTCTTACAGCGGAACAGGTGGTTATCCATGGGCGAACGTGCCATACCCAAGCTATTCGGTCGATCCATGGGGTATGTATAAGCGCGAATGTGTATCGTACGCAGCTTGGAGAGTTGCAAGCAGCGGTCGCTATATGCCGTACTGGGGTGGTCATGGCAATGCGAAATATTGGGACGATAATGCCCGCGCCGCTGGCATACCAGTCGATAGTAATCCACGGGTAGGCGATGTAGCAGTTAGTAATGCCGGTACGTATGGCCACGTTATGTACGTTGAGGCAGTCCACGGGGACGGCACAATCACAGTCAGTCAATACAATGCCGGTTTTGATGGTAAATACAGCATGGTCAAACGCTCGGTAACTGGCCTAGTGTTTGTAC
>CAZGQU010000110.1:0-1922 GCA_964527845.1 uncultured Candidatus Saccharibacteria bacterium
TTTTCCCCCATCGCGTGCGACCTGAATGTCATCCACGGTTAATACTATGACGTCACGTGGCGTGCCCTCGCCTTGGCCTTTCTCAACATAGCCACGTGCCAAAATGGTAGAAATAATTGTGGCGTAGGTACTAGGCCGGCCGATGCCAAGATCTTCAAGTTTCTTTACCAAACTTCCTTCGGTATAACGCGCTGGTGGACGGGCAAAAACTTGGCGGGCTTGGGCAGATGCTAGGTGCAATATTTCGTCTACGGAGAGCCTAGGTAGTATATCGGCCTCTTTCTGACTCGTGCCGTAAACTTTCAAGAAACCGTCAAATAGCACCACTTCGCCTTTGGCTTCAAAGCATTCGTTACTTGTCGAAATACCAATTGTGACAGTGGTTTTCTCGAGCTTTGCAGGTGCCATTTGACTGGCGAGAGTGCGTCGGCGGATTAAATCGTACAATTTTTGATCGTACTCGTCGCTGCTGGCTTGCAGCACAGAAATATCAGTCGGACGGATGGCCTCGTGGGCTTCCTGAGCATTAGCGCTCCTGGACTTGAAGGTGCGATATTGATGGTACTGTTCGCCATACTCTTTCTTGATAAAATCGGCCATCTGACCGAGTGCTTGCGATGACAAATTCACTGAGTCAGTACGCATGTAGGTGATTTTACCGGCTTGGTAGAGCTTTTGGGCGCTGGCCATGGTAGTCCGAGCACCGAAGCTAAGACGGCTATTAGCTTCTTGCTGCAATGTTGAAGTCGTAAAAGGTGCACCAGGATTCCGGGTGCTTGGACTGGTCGAGATATCACCGATCGTGAAAGTCGCATTAATAAGTGACTCTAAAAAGGCCTTAGCTTCACCTTCGGTGTCAAAGCGTTTTGGCAATTCGGCTTTTAGAACGGCTCCATTTGCAGCGGTAAATTCGGCTGTGACTTTATAATTAGCAGAGCCTTCAAACGCTGCAATTTCGCGTTCACGCTCTACGATCAAACGTACTGCTGGTGACTGCACGCGACCGGCGGACTTACCGCCCGGTACTTTTTGCCAGACCACTGGCGACAATTCAAAGCCTACCAGCCGGTCCAATATCTGTCGGGCTTGCTGCGCCTGTACTAAATTCATGTCAACGGTGCGAGGGCTCTTTACTGCCTCTTCAATCGCGCTTTTGGTGATTTCGTGGAATACTATGCGTTTGGTCTTTTTCGGATCTAGTTTCAAAGTTTCGCATAAGTGCCATGCAATTGCCTCACCTTCGCGGTCTTCGTCGGTTGCGAGCCAGACGGTATCGGCGGCCTTGACTGCTTTCTTAAGTTCAGCGATCACTTTCCGTTTTTCAGGGTCGACTTCATAGACGGCTTCAAAGTTTACTGCAGTATTTATCGGTGGTGTACCATCTTTTGTTTTTTTTGCGATGCTGCGAATATGACCGACACTAGAAAGTACCTTAAAATCACGACCGAGGTACTTCTCGATAGTTTTAGCTTTTGCTGGACTTTCAACAATTACAAGGTTTTTTGCCATCATTTCATCTTACTTGGTGCCGAGCGCATAATGCAATAGCTAAATGCGAAATTGGCTATGAGGCTATTTTGTACGGTTTTCGAGGTTCGTCAACACCATAGCCAGCATCCCATATGCCACGAAGCATGCGTGCCTGGACGGCAGATGATTTGCCGTTTGCGCTATGCGGCACCTTAAAGACTGTGGAGCGAATACTACTGTGGTCGGTAATTTCTATGCGACCTGTTGGTTCGCCTACTACAACTCTGCCAATAATATGCCGCAGAATAGGCGTGGCATTTTCAGGTAACTGCTCAGTTGAGTTAACCGCCAAATGCTCAGTATCTAAAATTTCTACACCAGTTACGATAGCTTGGGTAAAATCAGGGAATTCGCCGAACTCTACGGTTACTTTATCGACTCGTGGTATTGGT
>CAZGQU010000111.1:0-1805 GCA_964527845.1 uncultured Candidatus Saccharibacteria bacterium
ATATCGGACAGTACGCGAACGACTGATTTCTTTCTTGTTGACTCACGCCAATCGGTTCGGCCACCCTGTTGACGATGGTATATTGATAGACGTACCGCTCAGGCATCAAGATATCGCCAGCTCCATTAGCGCTACGCGAGAAACCACCGGCCGGGCAATTTCGGCACTTGAGCAAAAGGGCCTGTTAGCCAGTGAGTCGTCGTATATTACGCTCCATGATACAAATGCGCTGCGCAAATATTTGGAAGCTTAACGCCAAGCACCAACAACCCGTTCAATGGTTTTTATAATTGTCTCGTGATCTGGTACGCCTGGCTCATCGTAATAGTGGTCCGTTGACATGTAGTTTTCTATGACGTTCAGGCAGTAGATTTCATCGGCCAGCAGATGCATCTGGTCCACCGCTGGAACACTCGCGAGCGGTGTGGCAACAATAATTTTCTTGGTCTTAACCGGCTTGAGGAACTCAAATGCCAAATCGAGAGTAATGCTATCGAGCAAACCATCGGACACTAAAATGACCGTTCGATTATCCAGTAGGTCGCGCCGAATCAGCTGCCCACGACCACTAGCCACATGCATTTCGTGCATTCGTTTCATCTTTTCTTGTTCGATGACAGTGTGGTAATCCATCGTCATGGCATCAACCTCGCCCGATGAGAGCTCAGGGTTAAAACGGAATTTGCCATCGGCAGTGATACCACCCACGGCTTCTTCTTCGCGTGGCAAATTGACTGCCTGAGTAAGCAACAACGTAATCGCCGCCCGAAGTATCATAGCAATCTTCAAGCCTACAACCACCCCGCCATCATTGAGCGCCACCACCGTACATTTTTGGTGTTTATGCCGCTTGGCAAGCTGCTCAGCCAACAAACAACCGGCAACTTCACGACTTTTGAAGTACATATAAAAAGTGTAGCAACTTTAGTAACCAGAAAGAAATGAGTGAATATACTAACTGGTTTTAAGGAGGTAAAAGCGCTCTAGATTACCTTTCTCGCCCGAGACAGCAGAGTCGGCTTTATTCATGATCACAAAGCTCGAAGCAGCCCATGTTTCGAAGTCTTTAAGAATATCTCGGCGCATACGCTCGTTTTTTATAACGCCTTTGTGCTTTAAATTGTTTGCCGTAGCCTCAAATTGAGGCTTAACCATGGCGACTATGCGCGTATCTTTGCTAGACAGCATTGCTATATACGGGAGCAGTTCGCGCAAACTTATAAAGGACACATCGGCAACCACAACATTGATATGTTTGGCGGTTGAAAAATCACGAATATCGGTTTGCTCGTGCAGCTCAATCCTTGGATCTAAGCGTAAACTGGGATGCATTTGGTCTTTGCCAACTTCTACGGCGATGACTTTTTTAGCGCCGTGCTTGAGCGCATAATCCGTAAATCCGCCAGTCGAGCTGCCAACATCAAGCACCGTTTTATCTCTAAAATTTAAGTCAAACTGCTTAGCAATACTTGCAAGCTTCAGGGCCGCCCGTGAGACATACTGGTCTTTGACATTCAGCCTTACGGTATCGTTGTCATGCACAGAAAATCCAGGCTTAGTTATAGGCTTGCCGTTTACTTGCACATAGCCAAGTTTTATGTAACTTTCGGCCTGGCTGCGCGTTGGAACCTGCTTGGTGCTTGCAAGGTATTGATCAAGTCTCATTGTCGGCTTCTAATTTAAATTTCGCTATTACTGCTTTGTGTGTATCTTTTTGTTCGACTATATACAGTGCATCACACCAAAATACATCACCCTCATTCAGGTGCGCATTGCCTTGGTGGGTGACATGCGGCGTATATAAT
>CAZGQU010000112.1:0-1792 GCA_964527845.1 uncultured Candidatus Saccharibacteria bacterium
CATGATATACATGTTCAGTGCAAATTGCAATATCTTTTTATGAATTTACAGTAAGGTGTCAGCTGATAAGGTATATATCGGTAGCAACACCGCTGCCACGATAATGAGCGCTAGTATGCCCATAACCACCATCAAAAACGGTTCTATCACCGTAGAAATAGTCTTAATTTGGTCATCTACCTCTTTCTCGTAATAATCAGCAGTTTTGCTAAGCATCTCTTCGGTCGAGCCTGATTCTTCTCCAATACGCAACATATTTGGCACAAGAGGCAGGAAGTTTTCGCTACCTTCCAGCGCAGCAGAGAGCGCCTTACCACCCTTTACTTTCTCGGCAGCTGCCAGGATGGTTTTGCGAATGTGAACGTTATTCACTGCATCAGCTGTAATTTGTAGTACTTGCAATAGTGGCACGCCACTACCGACAAGCGTCGCTCCAGTGCGCGCAAAGCGCGACATATACATCTTCATGTAGAGTACGCCTACAAGCGGCATACGCATTTTAATTTCATCGATAAATATTTTGCCCGGCCCAGTGCGCGCCCAACGGGTTGTAAAGAAGACAGCTGCCGCTATGACCAGTGCAAGCGCCCACCAAAAATTCCTAATGGCATCGGAGACAAACAATAGCGCACGTGTATATATCGGCAATGTCGCACCATCCATACTGCCATACAGAATCTGCACCTGTGGCAAAATCGTCAGCATCATGTACACTACTACGCCTACCATTACTGTGAGGACAATGACCGGATACACGAAAGCGCCTCGTACTTTCCGGATAATATCGGCATCTTTCTCCTGCTGGATTGCTAAACGCTCTAACGATTTATCGAGCGTACCTGATGCTTCACCAGCTTCGACAAGGCTTGTATAGACTTTGTCAAACGCCTGTGGATGCTTAGCGAGTGCTGCCGAAAACGCCGAACCGGCTTCGACATCAATGATAATTTTATCAATGATAATTTTGAGAGGCTTGCTCTGGGTCTGACCAGATACATTGCGCAAACTCTGAGACAACGGCAAGCCGGCGTTAATAAGTGTGGCGAGCTGGCGCGAGAACAATACCTTATCTTTAATACGAACCTTTTTGCGGCCTGGTAATGGAATGCCGGCAACAATACCGCCGGCTTGGCCGCCGGCAGAAATATCTATAGGCACTAGACCTTCTTTATGGATCAACTTAGCGGCAGCCTGTTCACTTTCAGCCTCGACAGTAGCCTTCACTGTTTTACCAGTGGAAGGCACACGCGCTGTGTAGCTGTACGTTAACATTTGTTAGTTCCTCATCAACCTGTCTAGCTCATCAACATCAACGGCAACTTCGCGAGCATTTTCATAGGTAATGGTACCGGCATGTACTAATGCTGCCAGAGTTTTGTCCATCGATTGCATGCCAAATTCTGCGCCGGTTTGAATCACTGCCTCAAGCTGGTGCGTTTTGCCTTCGCGGATAATATTGCGGACTGCCGGAGTAGCTACTAACACCTCTGCGGCAGCGATACGGCCACCGCCAATTGCTGGAATTAAACGTTGTGAGCAAATTGCCATTAGGATGTTACTGAGCTGAGCCCGGATTTGCGGTTGCTGGTGCGGCGGAAAGACGTCGATCATACGATCAATACTCTGCCCAGCTGAATTGGTGTGCAAGGTTGCAAATACTAAATGGCCAGTTTCGGCAATGGTAATTGCCGAGGCAATTGTTTCGAGATCGCGCATCTCACCCACCAACACTACATCGGGATCTTGGCGCAACACTGAGCGCATAGCACTCGAAAACGAATAGGTATCATAG
>CAZGQU010000113.1:0-1761 GCA_964527845.1 uncultured Candidatus Saccharibacteria bacterium
AAAACGTGTGATTAATCGTGGTAAAAGAGCCTACAACAAATGGGTAAAATTATCGGTGCAGTAAAGCAAAAAACTGCCGGCGCTGATGACGGAGCGGTTATTGCGCGCCTAGTACGGGAGAAATTGCAGTAATGGTTCTTTTTTTTGGCCCACCCGGAGCAGGTAAAAGTGTACAGGGTAAATTTTTAGTCGAGCGAAACGGCTGGCAATGGCTCTCAACCGGCGAATTATTCCGCAGCTCGAAGGATCCAGAAGTGCTTGAGCGGCTCAAGAGCGGTGAGCTCATTGATGAAGAACTCACTAATAACCTATTAGAACAGCCCCTCACACACATTGGCAGCGATACTCATATCGTACTTGATGGATATCCGCGTAACGTTGCCCAAGCGAAGTGGCTAGCTGCTAACCTGCCAAAATATGGGCGAAGCGTTGCGTGTATCATAGTATTTGAAGTTACCCGTGATGAGCTTATTAAGCGCCTGAGCAGTCGTGGTCGGGCAGAGGATACAACGGATGTTATAGCTCGTAGACTTGATATTTACGAAGAGCAAACTAAACCAGTGCTGGATTTTTATGAAACTACCAGCACGCCTCTCAAAGTTATCGATGGCAACGGCACTATGGAAGATGTATACACACGAACTCAATCGGCGGTGAACGAATGTTTACGCGCGTAAAAACCGATTCTGAGCTCTATATAATGCGGGACAGCGGACGTATACTTGCGACTGTTCATAAAGCACTAAGAGATTCATTGCAACCAGGACAATCAACAAAAGACTTAGCAGACATTGCCGCTAAAGAGCTCAAAGCACTGGGCGGGAAACCGGCTTTTTTGGGGTACCCTGGCATGCCGGGGTTTCCTGACTTTCCTGATGTACTATGCGTCTCGCTGAATGACGAAGTTGTCCACGGTATACCTAGCCGAGACCGCATTATAAAAGAAGGCGATATTGTGAGTATGGACTTTGGCGTCACGTACAAGGGTATGATTACTGATGCAGCTATTTCATGTATTGCCGGCAAAGCCCGAAACAAAGATGATGAACGTTTAGTGCGGGCAACCGAAGAGTCGATGATTGCTGGTATATTTGTTGTTAAGGACGGTGTAAAGACTGGTGATATCGGCGCTGCAGTTCAGCAAGTACTGGATCGAGAAAGGCTCGGCATAGTCCGTGATTTAGTTGGACACGGTGTAGGACATTATTTACATGAAGACCCGAACATTCCGAATTACGGTAAGCGCGGCCGTGGAGACCGATTGCAGGCGGGTATGACAGTTGCAATTGAGCCGATGGCGAATTTAGGAAAGCAAGAGGTGTTCGTAGCATCTGATGGTTGGACAATCCGTACGCGCGATGGTTCTCGCTCGGCGCATTTTGAACATACTGTTTTGGTAATGGATAACGACGTCGAAATTCTGACGAAACTATCAGATTAAACTTGCTCTTCATAAACCATAGGCGGTATACTGCCTCCATGCGTGATGCGGCCTCAACTTACTATGTAGGCTTAGATATTGGTACGGCCTTTGTACGGTGCGTTGTTGGTGTTCCGGACTTACAGAATTCTACCGGCAAGCCATCGCTTATTGGTCATGGTATTGCGCCAAACCTTGGAATGAGAAAAGGGGTAGTAGTGCATATTGAGGATGTGGCGGAAGCGGTAGCACATGCCGTCACCGAAGCCGAGCGACTTTCTGGTAAGCAAATACGCGGCGCAACTGTTAATGTGAATGGTGCGCATGTGGCAGGTATAGAT
>CAZGQU010000114.1:0-1751 GCA_964527845.1 uncultured Candidatus Saccharibacteria bacterium
GCCACTGTTAACCCATCTTGCTTTAGCAAGTACGCGGCCGTAAGTCCGGCAATTCCAGCACCAATGACAACAACGTCTACCTTTAAGTCACCTTGTATTGTTGGGTAAGTGGCTCGAAGATAATCATGCTCCCAATACGAGATTTCCTCATTAGGAAGTGTTTGCATATCCTCACTTTACGCGCGGATATAAGCAAAAAACTATGACATATCCTACACAGCCGACCCTACTGCTTTTGCATGCTGATGTTGACCATCCAGTCAATGTTGTATTTGTCGATTAAATTACCGTGGATATCTCCCCAGAATTCTTTTTTGAGTGGATATTTGACTTCGCCTCCTTCGCTCAAACGTTCAAATATCTCTCTTAGTCGTGCTTCATCCGAACCACCGAGGCACAAACTTATTTTTGCTGCCTTTTCGCTCGCCATTGATGTATCACTAGCCATTAACCGTATGTCGCCGCCAGATAAGAATGCGTGCATGATTTTGCCCTTCATGTCCTCGCCCATTCCAGTGGGCGTATCCCCATACGGCAGCAGCTCTAACTCCCCGCCAAAAATACTTTTATAAAATTCCATCGCCTCCTTACAATCACCGCGAAAGAACAAGTAAGAATCTAATGTAATGTTGCTCATATTTTATTCCCCTTTATAGGCTGCCTCAAGTGCAGCAATATCAATTTTCTTCATTTTCATCAGGGCTTCCATTGCTCGGCCGGACTTTTCTTTGTCGGGACCGCTCATTAGCTCGCCGAGCCGCCTGGGTACAATCTGCCAACTTACACCAAATTTGTCTTTGACCCAGCCGCACTGCTCGGATTCCGGCACTGCTGACAGCTTTTCCCAAAAATAATCAACCTCTTCTTGATCTTTGCAGTCGATAGTAAACGAAATTGATTCATTAAACTTAAATATCGGACCGCCATCTAGACAGATGAACCGCATACCATCTAATTCGAAAATTCCGTTCAAGACTTTACCGCTCATATTTTTTAGATGCTCATTTTTGACATTTTCTGGGTAATATTGAATGCTCACTATTTTGGAGTTTGGGAATACCGCTGCGTAGTAGCTCATTGCTTCTTCGCAATTATTATCGAACCATAAACTTGGGGTTATCTTTTGCATAGCTTTCTCCTTTACTTAACTATATTGGTATACCGATTAGTTATTTTTGTTGGCAACATTCTCCTTTGCCTTGACTGCGCAATTTCAGTAATAAGGTCATAAGGAATTGGCTTGTCAAACGGAAACTGTGCCGCGCTCTCCCATACTTTATACGGTGCTAACTTTTCTTTGAATGCTGCGAATGTCGGCGGAGGTGAGGAAACTGAAATGTGATTTGTAAACGCCCCAAAGTAAAGCACGAAGTCGTGACATTTATAAGCCGGCAATTGATAACTGATCACCTCCTCTGCTTCTGGCACAGCCTCGTGGACAGTCTGTCTAATTCTTTGTAATTTTTCCTGGACATCTTTTGGCTGAGCACCAATATATTCGTCTGCTGATTTATGGTTGGTTTTTGCCATAACCCCCCTACTTTCTTTATGCCTTTATTCCGCCAATAGACGCTCGAGTCGATTCAGCTGGCTAGAAAAGCCTTTGACCATTCCCATCTTAAGCAGTTGTTCAAGTTGCTCGACCGTTTCGGTAATCGCCCGGTTGACAACCTTGGTCTTACCGGCTTCATCTATAAATTCAACCTCTAGTCTCATGCCAGGCATCGAGTTGTCGACATTCCCAACGGCAT
>CAZGQU010000115.1:0-1658 GCA_964527845.1 uncultured Candidatus Saccharibacteria bacterium
TACAATAAAATCAAAGTAAGCGGTTTGAAATATGGAAAAGCGAGAATTTATTAAGGCAGCTGGAGCTGGCGTAGCTACATTTCTTGGGAGTATAGCCCTCTTTACGGCTTATGGCGAGGTAACTGGCGAGAACAAAAGGGTGGAGCCGGTTGTTAGTCCTGCGGAAGAAGTGCCGCTGAATGCAGACGAGGCCGCATTGGCTGACGACCGTGCGCTCATACAGGATGCACGCGTGCTTGAAGTGGTTGCCCCGGAAATGATCGACACCGTGGAGAGGACGGACTGGAGCGACCCAGTAACGTCAGGCGTGTATATGGGAGTGGTAACAGGCCTCGGCGTAGCGCTCGTAGTAGGAATGAGCAGTGCAGAGAGCCAACGACAAGCCACTAGGCGCGAAGCGTTTCAGAAGAAAATTGACGAGATCAATCAAATGAACCCCATCAATGCGTCGTTATCACGTACAGAAATTGAAGAGCTGCGTGACCAGCATGTCCCTGTACAGCGTAAGGTATCTTAGTTATAATCACCGCTAATGAGCGATGTAAAACTTGATGATATTGTTTCGCTGTGCAAGCGCCGCGGCTTTATATTCCAGGCAAGTGAAATTTATGGCGGTTTAGCTGGCTTTTGGGATTATGGGCCTTTGGGCGTAGAGCTGCTTAACAACATCAAGCAGATGTGGTGGCAGGCCATGGTAAAAGAACACGACAATATTTTTGGTGTCGACGGTGCGATTATACAAAACCCAAAGCTCTGGGAAGCCAGTGGACACGTAGCAGGATTCACAGACCCGCTCGTTGATTGTAGAAATTGTGGAGCACGCCACCGTGCTGATCACTTGGCCGGTACGGACTCGACCGACTTGAATGAACTCAAAGAGCTATTGAACGACAAGACTTGCCCGACTTGTGGCAAAAAGGCTCTCACCGAACCGCGTTATTACAATATGATGATGAAGACATGGGTCGGTCCAATAGAGGATGAATCGTCTGTTGCATACTTACGGCCAGAAACGGCAGGGTCAATATTTACTAACTACGAGAATGTCCGTGAGACTATGCGCGCCAAACTACCGTTCGGTATTGCTCAGGTTGGCAAAGCGTTTCGGAATGAGATCAGCCCGCGCGATTTTATCTTTCGCGTACGTGAGCTTGAGCAGATGGAAATGCAATATTTCATCAAGCCTGACAAGCAAAATGAGGTATATGAAGTCTGGCGAAAATTTGCATGGGAGTTTCTAACGAAACGGCTTGGTATATCAGAAGAGAATTTGCAGTGGCATGAGCATGATGAAAATGAGCGGGCTCACTATGCTGCCGCAGCCCACGATATATATTTTAAGTTTCCTTTTGGCTTCAAGGAGCTATGGGGTACTCATAACCGTACCGACTTTGATTTGAGCAACCATGCGAGGGTCAGCAAGAAAGATCTAAGTTATTTTGATGAGTCGACTAAGGAACGTTTTATCCCATATGTTATTGAATCATCAGTTGGCGCGGGACGTATGTTCTTGGCTGTACTGACAGACGCCTATCACGAAGAAGAAGTAAACGGTGAGACCCGAGTTGTACTCAAGCTGAAACCAGAGCTCGCACCATATCGCGTTGCTGTTTCGCCGCTGCTTAAGAACAAACCGGAATTGGTTGAAAAGGCAAGGG
>CAZGQU010000116.1:0-1624 GCA_964527845.1 uncultured Candidatus Saccharibacteria bacterium
GTTTATGATGTGAAAAATATACCATAAAATATGTTGCACACCTTACAAAATGTGGATAAGTAAATCTGTTCCATGAACGAAGGTGCTTTGCCTGAAAAAGAAAATAGCAGAGTAGAAATCACGGGCGCGTAAGGGGTTTAAGGAAGCTTAGTGCTTCCACGATACGTTTCCACTGTATCGCCCCCTGCTGCGGCAAGCTACTAGTGTGCTATATAGTACACTATGGCTAGCAAAACGCTGCTCACACTCGTCAGGCTGCCCATCAGCATGCCGTAACCCAGGTTCATCGTGCCTCTCCTCTGTGTGGTCTGCCCTAACGAGGCTTATAATGGTCCGTATAGATACTTCCAATTCCGTTCCAGGCAATTACGAAGAATATATACCCCACTACTCCAATAGCTGCACACACTACTGCTACAATGTTTGCAGCTGCGATGACTGGGCTGAGACAAACGATCAGCGGAAGACTCTCCATCTTCCATAGTGTCCTGCCATTTGCGTAGTAACTGATAGATGCCATTACGGCTGAGATTGCATACAGCGCACCACCGAACAGCCACACCTCAAGAGACGTCATAACTCGCCTTTCGGTTGTAGATTTCTACTCTGCTAAGGTGCATATTCGGAGTTAAATTACTCAACAAATAGCACATATATTATAACACATTAACAAATATATAACAACCAATTAGCAATCTTACAAAACAGTGGTACATATGGCGAGACAGAAGGATTTACTTCTTGGGTTTTCGTGCGGTTCGCCGTGGCTTTTTGGCCGGAGCTTTATCAAGTAGCGCTTTTGCTGCCGCTTCATCGAGCGTTTTCGGATCTACATCCTTAGGGATTTTGGCATTCTTGGTGCCGTCGGTTACATATGGGCCAAAGCGGCCATTAAGTACCTTGATGTCGCCAAAATCAGCGATGTTTTTCTCGGCGTCTTTCTTGAGCTTCTCTGCGTATTTTTGACGGGCTTCATCTTCGGTTATGTCGTGCGGATCAAGCGGCTTAATACTGACAAATGTTTTGCCTACTTGAATGTACGGCCCAAAGCGGCCAATGTTGGCTTTGATATCTTGACCATCTTCAGTTGTGCCTACAATGCGTGGCAACTTGAACATTTGCAGAGCGTCTTCAAGGGTGACAGTATCGACAGTTTTGCCAGCTGCCATTGGCGCAAACGTAGGCTTCTCATCGCCTTCTTGGCTGCCGAGCTGTAGCATTGGGCCAAACCGACCAAACCGAGCATAGACCGGCTTGTTGGTTTTGGGGTCTATCCCAAGCTCGCGGGCTTGCGCGACCTCGCTGCGCTTAATGCCGCCGGACTTTTCGATGAGCTCATGGAATGGTGTGTAAAATTCACGCAGCATATTATTGCGGTCCATTTTGCCGGTGGCAATTTTATCAAAATCTTCTTCCACGGTAGCGGTAAAACCATAATCAACGACTTGGTCAAAATAATCAGTCAAAAAGTCGCTTATGACGTGGCCGCTAGCAGTAGGAATAAGTTTGCCACGGTCGCTGCCAGTTTTCTCTTTTACCACTTCGCGTGCGACCTGATTGTCATCCAGGTTTAATACTATGACGTCACGTGGCGTGCCCTCGCCTTGGCCTTTCTCAACATAGC
>CAZGQU010000117.1:0-1610 GCA_964527845.1 uncultured Candidatus Saccharibacteria bacterium
GTATCGCACTCTCTAATACTGACCTTGCAAAAGGTGCCGTCCAGATGTCTTCTAAACGGTTTGAAGATATTAAAATACCACTTCATCATGACGAAAACATCATCTCACAAGCAATCGAAACTGGTAAGCGTCAGGAAACTCACGATTGGAAATATCTATTCGTTCCCGATCTTACTCCAGAACAAGCCAGATTTAACCAAGCAGGAGCTGGCATAGACGCTAGTGTTGTATACCCCTTAAAAGGCTATGAGCCGGGCGGGGCACTCATTTTCAGTCATTTTAATCTGTTACAAAAACTTTCCGGTGAACAACGTGAATTTATGAAAAAATATACGCAATTAGTAAGCGATATACTTAGCAAACATAAAAACTAAACTAACGCCAATAATTGCTTTCCCAAATTAAGCACTTTAGCGTCTTTGCCGAGCTTCATCTTCTTGCATCGTCCGGTTTCATACATAAAAACACAGTGCAGCTTAGGATCATCTTTGAATTTCACGAAAGTGCGATAAGGGAACACTTTTGGATTCCATTTTTTTAATATGTTCAGAGCCGCTCCACCCCGTACAGGATAAGCAAAATCCTGTATCACTGCGATACCGTCGTCTTCTAAGTATTCGTCAGTAAGCGCGATCATATCGGCACGATCTTTATCACCCTGCAAGTAAAGTACTGTCGTCATTGAAATCATTTTAAATTTATCGATTGGTGACGCTTGCATGGTTTCATGGTCAAACTCACCCTGCAAAAAATGCTCTCCCTCTATATTCGCATTCGCTGCCCGCCACCACGCCTGCATCCTTTCTTTGTCATACATTTCCTTGGGACGATGTGAATTACCGAAAGCCCACTGCTTATACGCCGCATCTTTATTTACCGGATATGGTTCGATAGCTACATAACCCTCTAAAAAGAATGGTGTTTCAAGTACTTTGTTCACCAATCTTTTCATAGCAGGATGCGTAGCAACAATATTTTGTCTATTTTTAGCAACCACATCTATTTCATCACGCGGCATACCCAATGCTAGATTCTTCAAATCGACACCAGCACTAAATCCAACGTCCAAAAAACTCGTTTCTGAAGGCTCGCTAAAACGCTCAGGCTCAGTGAGTAATATAAGCTTATGCGTACTATATCGGCCGAGTGGATTGCTTTGAATCGTGTTGTATACTAGATTGCCCATATATAACTCTGGCTCCATGTTGCCTGCCACAAGCAATTCTTTGTACGCTTGCTCCCATTTTTCCTCAGTTTCATAAGTAGTGTTCGGGTATTCTGGGTCGGTACGGATCCGATTGTCGTGGATAGCCCGAAATAATAAGTTCGCTTTTGCGAGCGGCTTCAGGTAGCGTCCCAACTCTGACCGAAACTCAAATGCCGTATCGACCAATCCAGCCAAGCCCGCAGGGTCGCCTTCTCGGAGTAAGCGTGCTGTCACCCGATAGCATGCTGCCATAATCTGATCATCGTCTTGTGGCGCCTTTGCCTCTTGGTCAATGGCGCGCAACAACTCTTTCATATCTTGCTTTTCATGTATCGCAAACGTATCTGTCGATAAGTGGTATTGGTCTTTCATGGAATTTACCTATTTTACACACAGTATAGTG